>JAEUVP010000480.1 GCA_016786805.1 Chitinophagaceae bacterium
ATTGAATACCGGTAATGATGTTTGCCCGATGATAACAATGGCGGATAAGAAAAATACAAGGGAGCCAATGAACATCCAGAATTCCCTGGAAGAAGTGGCTTCTTCTTTTTGAACAGTGGGTACCTGTGTTTGTATCTGGTAAATAGTAAAACCAATGCCGGTAAGTAACGCTAATGAACCCAGCCATGCGATATTAACATAATTACTCAGCAGTGCCAGTACGGTTGCTATGGCCAGTACTCCCAGTAACGACTTCAGGTTTTTGGCACCCATGATACCAGCCAACCATACAAAGGAATACATGAACAGGAATAATTGCTTATTCATGCCCAGGTCAGTAAAGGCATGAACAGATGTCTCACCTAGTATGCCACTCCGGGTGAGGAAGGTGGAATACAATACAAAAAGGAAAGACAGTATCAGGAACAAGTAAGCTGAACGCAATGAATGCCCGCTGTGTTTATAAATAAGTAAAGTGTGTAAGCCAGAAACCAATATCAGCCAGGGCACCAATGATGCGTTTTCTACAGGGTCCCAGGCCCAATAACCACCGAAGGTTAGCGATTCGTAAGCCCACATGCCGCCCATCATGATACCAACGCCCAGAACAGCTGTGGCGAATAAGGTCCAGGGAATGGCTTGTTTTACCCAGTCACCAAAATTCTTTGTCCATAAGCCGGCAACAGCAAAAGCAAATGGAACAATGGTAGATGCAAAACCGAGAAACAATACCGGTGGATGAATAACCATCCAATAGTTTTGAAGTAATGGGTTCAGGTCATTACCATCCCTGATGGATAAAAGATAGTCAGGTTTCAGGGGCTGGGTTACATCAAGATCAATATGCAAAGCAGCTGCTTCATCCAGCACTCCGGAATCTCTGAGTAATAAGAACGGGTTAGAACCAATATTATGACCAAAAATATAGATACCGGCGATCATCGTAGCCAGCCAAACCTGCGCAAAACTGACCACGGTCATTACCGGGGCTTCCCATTTCTTGCTTGTTTTTATTAATATTAATCCCAGCACACAATGCCAGATACTCCATAACAGGAAACTACCTTCCTGACCTTCCCAAAAACAGGCCAGCAGGTATTTGAACTCCAGCGATAAACTACTGTGCTGCCAGGCGTATTTGTATTCAAAAAGGTGATTGTAGATGATATAAAAAAGAATACCAAAAATGGCAAATACAGATATACACTCTGTGATGAAAGCAAAACGTCCCAGCCGTTTCCAATACCCCGCATCCTGTTCGGGTTTGGTGCGGGTGGCCATGAAATAAGAAAAAGTCGCAACCAAAGAAGCGACTAATGAAAGAACAATAAAGAAATGTCCTAACTGACCTGGTAAAAGGTGTTCGCCTGCGTAATCCATGCTGCGGGGTAATTATTTTCCGTAAGTAGTATTGTTTTCGTTGCTGTTTCCGGTAGCAGCATTATGCTGAATGTTCTTTTGCGCTGCTTTCATATCGTCTTTGTACTTGGAGGGACATTTTGTTTGGACTCTTTTACACTCAAACTGGTTGGTTGCTGCATCGTATCGTCCTTCAAGGACCAGTTTTTCACTGATCTCCAGGTTCTCGATCTTTCCTTTCCGGTAGATCACTTTCATTTTTTCCCCGGTAGTGTCGTAAGCTATAAAACCTAAAAGGTTCGGGTCTTTCAGGTCATCATAATCCAATGGAACTGATTTATCGAGCTGGGCAGCTACATGCACAAATTTTCCGGGGTTTGATTTTGCACCGGCAATGGTCTCATAAGTGGCGGTGGTATTCAGGAAACTGATCAAAATAGCAATCGCACCGGCAATCAGAACGAGCAGAATAATATGGATTTTTTTCATAACCTGTATTTGCTTTTTTGCAACAGCAAATTTAGGTCAAATTAGATCATGCTATCCTGTTTTGTTTCAGGCCGGAGCCTGAGTAAGGTCATTTTTTTGCGCCGGCCTTAGGCTTCTTTTCGGCTGCTTTCATCAGTTTATAGGCCTGTTGTCCCCATTTGCTTGAAAATTCATCAATAGGGTTGTATTCAAGGGCCTGGGCAAAGAAATAAGTGGCCTCGGTATATTTCTTTTTCTTAAAGTAAGCATAACCAATTACACCTAATGGTATATGTACATCCTGGTATCCCAGGTCAAGTGCTGTCTCTGCATCTTTGATCGCTTTATCATATAATCCCTGGGTATTTCGCAATAAGGCTCTTTCTACCCAGGCAACAGGATGGGCAGAATCTTTTTTCATGGCAATGATGAATTCAAACTCTGCAAAGCTGTATGATTTTGCATTTGTATAAGCCCGTCCTTTATAAGCCCTGGCAATGGTGAGTTCAGGGTCAATTGCTAATGCTGAATCCAGTGTTCTCAGTGCTTCCGTTGTTTGTAACAGGTTGGCTTCTGCCAGGCCTCTTTGTACATAAGCATCAGCAAAATCTTTTTTCAGGTGGATGGCGGTGGAAGCTTTCAAGGCTGCTTCCTTGTATTTACCTGTTTTGTTCAAGAGATAGGCATCATTGTATAATTCCAGGGCGATATCATCCCAGGACGCTAAAACAGGTCTTTCGTTTTTATTTTGTTGCTGGCGATAATTGCTGCTCCAGCCATTATTCCAGCCGCTGCGGATGGCTGCTAACCGGTTGCGCAACGGAGGGTGGGTGGAAACGATCGTTGCATCGCCATACAGTTCTGTCATAGCTTTAAATACGGCCTGTGCCTGGTCCAGGGTGGCACCGAGTTTATACATGATAAACCCGGAAAAAGCATCTGCTTCTAATTCCTTGTCGGGACGGCTACCGATACTATCGAGTGTGTGACCGCAAAGATGATGACCGATC
>JAEUVP010000511.1 GCA_016786805.1 Chitinophagaceae bacterium
GAATTGTTGATGTCGGTCTGCCCGAATCCATCCGCTTTGAATTATATGCTATCCGGAAAGCAGGCCTTATTGAAGTACACTTTAACCAGGAAGGAGACGAAGAGCCATTCAACGAACAGAAATCAATTTTCCTGTTCCGGATGTTCCAGGAGATACTGAATAATATCCTTAAGCATGCAAAGGCTTCTGCAATAACGGTAATGATACGGTATCTCCCCGGCTCCTTCGAGCTGGAAATAAGTGATAACGGGATCGGGTTTGATCTTTCAGAAAAACAACAATCTTCTTCTTCCGTCAGCGGCGTAGGTTTACGAAGCCTTTTTAACAGGGCCCGGATCATTGATGCTGATATTTCTATTGACAGTAAACCCGGAACTGGTACGAATGTGCTGATAAAACTATCTTTGCCGCAAGAATCATGATCTATGGCAAAGAAAAACAAGAAGGTCAGCGTTGCAATTGCGGATGATCACAGCTTGCTGCGAAAAGCCCTGGCTAATCTTGTTAATACCTTTGATGTTTACTCAGTGGTTATCGAAGCGGATAACGGCAAAGACCTACGGACTAAGATCCTCAAAGAGGGCATTCCGGATATTGTTATGCTTGATGTGAATATGCCTGAGATGGATGGTTTTGAAACGACGCAATGGCTATACAAAAACTACCCGCAGGTTAAAATACTGGCTTTGTCCATGCTGAGTGATGAGCGGACTATCATTAAAATGTTCCGGTTAGGCGCAAAGGGATACCTGCTGAAAAATACAGACCCGGAGGAGTTAAAACAGGCCCTGGATTCCCTGATGGATAAGAATGTATATGTTTCAGAATATGTTTCAGGTAAGCTGATAAGCGGTCTCCACCACGATGCTGATCAGCCACTCAAAGAATTGTTGCTGAACGAAAAAGAAAGAGAATTTCTCCGGTGGACCTGTACGGAATTATCCTATAAGGAGATCGCCGAAAAAATGTTTATCAGCCCGAGAACGGCCGATGATTACAGGCAGGTATTGTTTAATAAACTAAAAGTACATAGCCGGGTGGGACTGGTGATGTATGCTATTAAGAATGGGATTGTTGAGATATAGAATTCATAGTAGTATATAATTGAAAAACCCGGCAACTGCCGGGTTTTTATTGATACATTATTTACTCAGGTACATACTCCTGTCTTTGTATAATTGCCTGAAGTAAGGATCCCGGAGGTCTTTTATAAAACGGATCGCTTCCCCGGTTGATTTCATTTCAGGCCCCAGCTCTTTATTAACGCCGGGGAATTTATTAAAGCTGAATACGGGTTCTTTGATGGCGTATCCTTTGAGTTTTTTCTCAAACGTGAAATCTTTAAGCTTGTTAACTCCCATCATCACTTTAGTGGCTATATTCAGGTAGGGTATCTGGTAGGCTTTGGCGATAAAAGGAGTAGTGCGGCTTGCCCTCGGGTTTGCCTCAATTACATATACTTTACCATCCTTAATAGCGAACTGGATATTGATCAGCCCTTTTATTTTTAATTCTCTTGCAATTTTTTCAGCATACTCTTCCATTGTCTGGATGATCAGTGGAGTGAGATTGAAGGCAGGTAATACTGCATTACTATCGCCGCTGTGAATACCTGCCGGTTCAATATGTTCCATTACACCCATCACATGAAAATCATCCCCATCAAATATGGCATCTATTTCGGCTTCCTGGCAACGATCCAGGAAATGGTCGATCAGAATTTTGTTGCCCGGAATATGTTTCAGCAAACTCACTACAGCTTTTTCCACCTCTTCATCATTGATAACGATCCGCATCCTTTGACCACCGAGCACATAGGAGGGCCTGACCAAAACAGGATAACCCACTTTGTTGGCTACTGAAATTGCTTCGTCCACATCGAAGGCGGTTCCATAATCGGGATAGGGGATGCCAAGATCTTTCAACCTGTCACTAAACCGGCCACGATCTTCGGCAATATCCATGCTGTCGAAAGAAGTTCCAATGATCTTTATTCCTTTCTGGTGAAGTTTTTCAGCCATTTTCAGCGCCGTCTGGCCACCGAGCTGTACAATGACACCTTCGGGCTTTTCATGTTCGATGATCTCCCATACATGCTCCCAGTAAACCGGCTCAAAATAGAGTTTGTCGGCCATATCAAAATCAGTACTCACTGTTTCGGGGTTGCAGTTGATCATAATGGATTCGTAACCCGCCTCTTTGATAGCTAATAATCCGTGGACACAGCAATAATCAAATTCAATACCCTGCCCGATACGATTAGGGCCGGAACCAAGTACAATGATCTTCTTTTTATCGGAGACTTTTGACTCATTTGAATTACCGGCTTCAAACGTAGAATAAAAATATGGCGTTTTAGCTTCAAACTCGGCACTGCAGGTGTCCACCATTTTGTAGACCCTGGTTATTCCTGCTTCTTTTCTTTTCTTATAAATATCTTCTTCATCGCCATGCTGTAAAATGCGGCTGATCTGCTCATCACTGAAACCATTTACTTTAGCTTCTGTTAATAATTCAATTGGCAAGTTATCCAGATCGTATTTGGCAATTTCTTTTTCAATGTTGACTATCTTTTGAATTTCGTAAAGAAACCAACGATCAATGCCATTGGTGGCCTTTGAAATGGAACTGACCGAAATACCCGCCATAAGCGCATCCTTAATGCGGAAGAGGCGGTCCCATTTTGGTGTTTTAATGTACTCCAGCAGTTCTTCCGCATGCATCAGGCTTTTGCCATAATAGCCAAGCCCCACAGCATTGTTCTCCAGACTCTGACAGGCTTTTTGAACAGCTTCTGTAAAACTTCTGCCAATGCCCATCACTTCACCCACACTTTTCATCTGGAAGCCAAGGGTGTCATTGGCACCTTTGAACTTATCAAAATTCCAGCGGGGTATTTTGACAATTACATAATCCAGCGCCGGTTCAAAATAGGCGGATGTTGTTTTTGTAATCTGGTTTTGTAATTCGTCCAGGTTATATCCAATGGCAAGTTTGGCTGCAATTTTTGCAATAGGATAGCCGGTGGCTTTGCTTGCCAGTGCAGATGAACGGCTTACCCGGGGGTTGATCTCAATGGCAATGATCTCTTCAGTGTCGGGATTTAATGCGAACTGAACATTGCAACCACCTGCAAAATTACCGAGGTCCCTCATCATGGTAACAGCTGTGTTCCGCATCAGTTGCATCGCTGTATCACTGAGTGTCATGGCTGGAGCTACTGTGATAGAATCGCCGGTATGAACACCCATCGGGTCAAAATTCTCCACCGTACAAATGATACAAACATTATCAGCAGAGTCTCTGAGCAATTCCAGTTCAAACTCTTTCCATCCTAGTACTGCTTTTTCTACCAGCACTTCATGAATGGGACTTGCTGTCAGAGCCCGGCTCAATGCTTCGTCAAGCTCTTCTTTTTTAAACACCAAACCGCCACCAGTGCCACCAAGTGTGAAGGATGGACGAAGAACCAGGGGGAAACCTATTTCCTGTGCAAATTCCTTTCCTTCAAGAAATGAGTTAGCAATCTTGGCCTGAGCAACATTCACACCCAGTTGGATCATCCACTTGCGGAACTGTTCCCTGTCTTCTGCTTTATCAATGGCTTTGATATCAACGCCGATCAACCGCACCCCATATTTTTCCCAGATACCGAGGTCCTCGGCTTCTTTGGCCAGGTTGAGGGCTGTTTGCCCTCCCATGGTCGGCAGCACAGCATCGATCTGGTTTTCTTCTAATATTTCTTCAATACTTTCCACTGTCAGTGGCAGCAGGTAAACCCTGTCGGCCATCATCGGGTCGGTCATAATGGTGGCGGGGTTACTGTTAATAAGATACACTTTGATACCTTCTTCCCGAAGGCTGCGGGCAGCCTGGGTTCCGGAATAGTCAAATTCACAGGCTTGTCCAATAATAATAGGCCCTGAACCGATGATCAGGACCGACTTAATAGAGTTGTCTTTGGGCATTTTTTATGAGGAATTATATAGCGTTCGGGATGGAAAAACAAATTGCGCAAAAGTAAGGGAATGGAGGGGATTGGCGGGGCAAATTCCTAGTTTTTTTCAACCCATTTTCTCAGAATGGCTTCAACGGCTGGGGTCTTGGTATTTTGCGGTAAGACAATGCATAGAGGTCATCATAAATATTCTTTCCCTGCCCGCTGAGGTTTATGACTGTTTGCTTCAGTTCTTCCGGGGTAGAAAAGCCTCTTCGGCTGGGTGAAAAATTCTCGGTAATGGTTCTCATTGTCAGTGTATCCCTTTGCATGGAAAAATTAGCGAGGTAAAACACTTTTTGAGTTTTGACTTCCGGCGATTTTTTGCCCCTGGTGGTAACGAGAACAACAGATCCTTCCACATTCATGAACCGTTGGCCGTTCACATAAGAAATATAACCGGTGAAATAGGAAGTGTCAGGTAATATGATATCGCCTTTGGCAGCCTTTCCATAACGGGTGATAGCGTAAGTCGAATCGGAATTTTTAGTAATATCAAGGGCCTCGATACCAAAAAAATCGCTGCCATCTTTTACAATGCCATACCAATAACCCAGCAAGGTACTGTCAACCGGTTCCACTGGCCTTGCTTCCAGCGGCACTGCCGATTCGTAAGGACAGGCATAGAGTAAAATGCTGATGGGTATCAGCCAAAGCAGTTTTTTCAAAGCAGTTGGTGGTTAAAGGGAAAAAGATACGAAGATCAGCGTCAACTCGGGCAAACCGGTTGAGGGAATTGTAAAAATGGGAACAATTAGAGCTTAATCGTTGATCCTGATATTGATAATATAAGTGCCTGCTTCCCTGAATTCTATTTCTACATCCTCTGTTCCCATTTTGACTCTCATCCGGATAGGAAAACGAACGTCTTCAATAATTGATTCGGTTTTTTTGGTGTGGTTATCATTAACGTATAGCCGGCCATAAGCACCTGTCACGGCCTCCACCTCATCCACTTTTATTTTAGGCAATTCATCGCTGCTGACAGAACTGGCGCCGCCAGATGTATTCGTGATGAAAAAAGTGATCTTATTGTAAGGATCAGTCTTGTACTCCACTTCCACGTCCGTTACCATTTTGCTTTTATTAATGATGCGGTAAGGGTGCTCGTATTTACCTATGTAAACATCTTTTTTCCAATAACCTTGTACAATACTGTCGCCAGCATTCACTCTTTTATACAGCAATGTTCCTTGCCCGTCTTTCAGGCCTTTTGAAAAACTGCCCCTGAATTCATTGCCATTCTTCCATATATAAGTGCCATTACCATCCGGCAGACCCGATTTAAAATCTCCTTCGTAGCTATCTGTGCCGGTTGCCTTGCCTTTACCGCTGGCCTTCCCTTTTTTACATTCACCGGTATAAGTTCCTTTGAGTTCGGCTTTTTCAACAGCGCAATCCTGGGCTGATATAGTAGCAGAAAGCAAAAGTGCAGTGATAGGAGGGAGGATGGTTTTTATAATTTTCATTAAACAAGGATTAAATTGTTTTCAAAATTACCTGATATAAGAATAAAATAGAGAGGTATGTTGTTAATTTGTAACACATGATGAAAGATAGCCACCACTGTTTCAAAAAAATATGTTTTTTATTGCTGTTACTGGTACCCGGTATCCTTCAATCACAGTCTGTTACAAATACAGTTCAAAAAGGATATTTCAGGAACCCACTCGGTATCCCGATGGAGATCGTTGCCAATATGGGTGAACTCAGGGCCAACCACTGGCATATGGGTTTGGATATCCGGACTGATCAAAAAGAAAATCAACCCGTCCATGCGGCAGCGGATGGATATATTACGCATATTGGCATCAGGCCGCAAAGCTTCGGAAGATATATTGTTATCAATCATCCCAACGGCCTTTCTACCTTATATGCACACCTCAATGATTTTTTTCCTGCACTCGAAGAATATGTAACCAACAAACAATATCAACAGGAGACATGGGCTATTGAGTTGGATTTCGATCCGCAACAATTCCCCGTCAGCAAAGGACAGTTCATTGCTTACAGTGGTAATACCGGCGGCTCACAGGGACCACATCTGCATTTTGAAATATTTGATACCAAAACAACCAAACGCCTCAATCCTTTACTTTTCGGTTTTCCGCTGCCGGATAATGTACCGCCTGACCTGGTTAAACTGGCCTTATATGACCGGAGTATTAGCGTATACGAACAAACACCCAAATTTTTTGCAGTAAAAAGAACAGACAGCGGTTATGTCATTCCCAAAATGCCTTTGTTGAAAACCGGGTTACAAAAACTCAGTTTTGGAATGCAGGCCTATGATCGTATCAGTGGCTCTCCTAATGCCGACGGTATTTATTCGGCAGAATTGTTTGTTGATGAAAACCCCCAGGTACGTTTTGTAATTGACAGTATTGATTATGCAGCTACTGGTTATATGAATGCGCAGATCGATTATAAGTATCGTTCCAATGGCGGAGCTTTCCTCCAGCATTTATCAAGACTACCCGGTGATCGTGGCGGTATTTATCATCCTGCAGCCGGAGATGGTGTGATTGAATTAACAGATACGCTGCCGCATGCGATCCGTGTTGAAATAAAAGATGCTTATAAAAACGTTTCCCAACTTTCCTTTCTGTTGCAATATGATGACAGTCTTGCTAAAAGGAGTTTCAAGGAAATACTTCATCAACACTTTGCACCCAACCAGGTAAATGTGCTGGAGAAACCAGACTTTGAAGTGTATTTGCCCGAAGGATGTTTATATGATACCATACAACCCCTTTATTACAGGAGTAATACAAATTCCTTCTATGCTGTATCGGGACTGCACCAATTAAACGATGCTTCCCTGCCCCTGCATGATGACATTAAGATCCGTATCAAACCGGATAAGATAGTCCCTGCTGAACGAAGGGATAAAATAATCATACAACGAAATGGACGGGGTGTCTCTAACCGGAAAGCCGAATGGCAGGGGGAATGGCTGGCCGCCTCATTTGGTGATCTAGGAACCTTCCAGGCTTTTGCAGATGTGCTGCCCCCAACGATCAATGAATTGGGAAAAGGGGATACGATTGATCTGAGTCCTGCAACAAGAATAATATTTACTCCGTCTGATAATTTTGGGGTGAAAAGTTTCCGGGCCGAACTCGACAGCCAGTGGATTCGTTTTACGAACGATAAAAGCCGCAACTGGATCTATGTATTTGATGAACGCTGCCCTTATGGAATACACCATTTAAAAGTGACCGTAGAAGATATAGTGGGTAATGTGACGACGAAGAACTGGTGGTTTAAAAAGTATCCTTATACACCGCCGAAGAAAAAAATACCTGCTAAAAAGAAGAAAAGCAGTAAAAAGAAAACAACTACCTCAAAGAAGAAAACAGCAGTAAAGAAAAAATAACAAGCCGTAATAATATCATTTTATGGTAACATTAAAAGAAGGTGATAAAGCCCCGGCTTTCTCCGGCGTGGATCAGAATGGCAACAAGGTTGCTTTGTCTGCTTACAAGGGGAAAAAACTGGTACTCTATTTTTACCCGGAAGATGATACACCCACCTGTACGATACAAGCCTGTAACCTGAGGGATAATTATAGTTTACTGAAGAAAAATGGGTTTGAAGTGATCGGTGTGAGCCCGGATGATGCAAAAAAGCACAAAAAATTCGAAGCTAAGTTTGATCTGCCCTTTACTTTAATAGCGGATACCAGCCATTCCATTTTAGACAAATATGGTGTATGGGACCAGAAGCAGATGTTTGGTCACAAATATATGGGTGTACTTCGCACCACTTTTGTGATTGATGAAAAAGGGGTAATCCGCAAAATATTCCTGAGACCCAAAAACAAGGCTCACGCAGAAGAGATCATTGCGGCATACAAATAATTTTTTTCTTTCTCCCCACTTTCAGGGAGTAATCTCCCAATTCCGGCGATTGTTCAGGCA
>JAEUVP010000516.1 GCA_016786805.1 Chitinophagaceae bacterium
GTTGGTTTGTGAACGTTTGACGATACTTATTCTAAAAATGTTACAGCAAACTTATACCGGATTTAAACCGCTGGCAAGGCCAAATTGACCAGTAGTATCTTTTTGGCGATAGAATGCAGGAAACAGGGGGTGAAATGTTGGGCGGTCCGGCGAAATGAGGCGGCCAAACGGGCCAATCTCTATATTTGCCCCCTAAACCGCTTACAATGAACGAGAAATTTGTGACCCGTATTGCCAAAGAAGTCGAAGACATTAAAACCTCCGGCTTGTACAAAACCGAGAGGGTGATTACCAGCCCGCAGGGAGCTGAGATCACGGTAAACGGGAAGACCGTACTGAATTTTTGTGCCAATAACTACCTTGGCTTGTCCAGCCACCCCAAAGTGATCGAGGCAGCCCATAAGGCCATTGACACCCATGGTTACGGAATGAGCAGTGTCCGTTTTATCTGTGGTACCCAGGATATTCATAAAGAACTGGAACGAAAACTCTCTGCATTTCTCGGCACGGAGGATACCATTTTATACGCTGCTGCTTTTGATGCCAACGGCGGGGTGTTTGAACCCCTGTTTGGTGAAGAAGATGCTATCATTTCTGATGCGCTGAACCATGCTTCTATTATCGACGGGGTTCGGTTGTGCAAATCACAACGTTACCGCTATGAACATAACAATATGGCCGACCTGGAAATGAAGCTTGCTGAAACCCAGCATCTCCGCAGCCGTATCATTGTTACCGATGGTTCCTTCAGTATGGATGGAACCATTGCCCAATTAGACAAGATCGTTGAACTGGCAGATAAATATGATGCTGTGATCATGATCGACGAATGTCATTCCTCCGGTTTTTTGGGAAAAACAGGACGAGGTACTCATGAATACCGGGGCGTGATGGGCAAGATCGATATTATTACCGGCACCCTGGGTAAAGCATTGGGCGGTGCATCAGGTGGTTTTACTTCCGGCCGCAAAGAGATCATTGATATGTTGCGCCAGAAATCAAGACCCTATTTATTCAGTAATACACTGGCCCCTTCCATTACCGGTGCTTCTATTGCGGTGCTGGATATGTTGACGGAAACAACCGAACTGAGAGATAAGCTGGAGTTCAACACCAAATACTTCCGTAAAAAAATGACGGAAGCTGGATTTGATATCAAACCCGGTGATCACCCGATCGTTCCGATCATGTTATATGATGCAGTATTGGCGCAAAACTTTGCCGCTAAATTATTAGATGAAGGCATTTACGTAATTGGCTTCTTCTTCCCGGTAGTGGCGAAAGGACAGGCAAGGATCAGGGTGCAATTAAGTGCAGCCCATGAACAATCGCATTTGGATAAAGCAATTACAGCATTTGCGAAGATTGGTAAGGAATTGGGGGTGCTGAAATGATCGCTTAATAAAGTATTGATTCTTATTAAAACAATGGCTCGTAATTCTACGAGCCATTGTTGATTACAATCTATTATTAAATTTATTTTAAAAAAACTTGCCGGAAACTATGAATTACAATAACCCGGCATTATTTTCGTTTCCTACTTACTCTATGGCATAATTCTACCGAATCCCTACCTCTGAATTTCCTTAATTAATTTGTTGACCCAATTTTTAAACTTTTTGCATGAAGAAGTTCCTGCTTTATTTTTCTGTACTGGCGGTAGTAGTAATGTTATTGGCCTCCTGCGCAGCCACCAAAAGAGATTGCCAGGGTGTTAAACACTACAAACAAAAGGGCGGTTTTTATATGTAATCACCTTTTCGGAGATAATTGAGTCAATCCCGTTCATGCAAATGAAAAGGGATTTTTTATTTTTAGTAAAAGTTCATCCATGAAATCTTTCACGGTCTTATTTCTTCTTGGCTTTTTTTCATTAGCTGCTTTTTCTCAACCCCATCATTTTCCTCAAAGCTGGGTGGGCGATTGGAACGGAGAACTCAGCTGGTACCAGGGTGCCAACCCGGTTCCTAAAAAAGTGAAGATGGAATTAAGGATACATCCTACTGACAGTAGCCATAAATTCAGCTGGCAGATCATTTACGGATCAGCAACGGAAGATAACCGCCCCTACACACTGATCGCTGTTGATACGGCCAAAGGTCATTGGGTGATTGATGAAAACAATGGTATCGTCTTAGACCAATATATGATCGCCGCAAAATTTTGTGGAGCCTTTACCGTACAAAACTCCACTATCATTAATAATTACTGGCTGGAAGAAGGCAAACTGCATATTGAATTTTATAATATCTCCGCCAAACCGGTTGCTACTACCGGCAAAGACACGAAAGAAAGTCCATCGGTGAATAGTTACCAGGTAAAAACTTACCAGAAAGCTATTTTAGAGCGAAGCAAATGATGGCTAACTTTGCCGCAAATTGAAAACAGCGATGAGAGTTATTTTTTATGTTGCAGTACTGTTCTTTTTAGTACAATCCTGTACGCCTAATAATGTGAACCAGGATGAAAGCCTGAAGAAATATTTCGACGAGAATAAAACAGAAGGCTGTTTTGCCCTGATGGATAATGGCACCGGTAAGTTTACTGTCTATAACCTGGCCCGCTACCGCGACAGCAGTTTTTTGCCAGCTTCCACTTTCAAAATTGTGAACTCACTTATCGGTCTGCAAACAGGAAAGATCAGCAGCGATAGTATGGTCATTAAATGGGATGGTGTGACCCGTTCCTTCGACAGCTGGAATAAAGACCTGACCATGTATGATGCGTTCCGGGCATCTGCTGTTCCTTATTACCAGGAAGTGGCCCGGCGGATCGGTAAGGATACTATGCAGAACTACCTCAATGCACTGGGCTACGGAAAAAAATCCGATACCGATAAAGTGGTGATCACTTCAGCTATTGATACCTTCTGGTTAGATAATTCCATTAAAGTAACACCGGACCAGCAACTGGGCCTGGTGAAAAAATTATACTTCGATGAGCTGCCCGGCTTTTTTAAGACCAACCAGGAAACAGTGAAAAGGGCCATGCTGTTTGAGAATAATACCAACTACCGCCTGGGATATAAAACCGGCTGGGGTTTCTGGAATGAACAAACCGGCAAACATCTTGGCTGGGTCGTGGGCTGGATCGAGGAAAATAA
>JAEUVP010000556.1 GCA_016786805.1 Chitinophagaceae bacterium
AAATATACGGCAGAGCAGATGGCGGTTGAATTGCAAAAACTCGGAAGTTCTGTCAATATCAGCAGCAGCTTTGATGGTATTACTGTTAATGTACAATCATTAAAGAAAAACCTGGATGCTACATTAGCCCTGGTGGAAGAGAGATTGTTCAATCCTAAATTTTCAGAAGCGGCCTTCAACAGGATCCAGCGCCAGAACCTGGAAAGTTTCAAGCAGGCAAAAGCAGATCCTGCAGCGGTGGCCAGTAATGTTTTTGCCAAAATCAATTATGGCCCTAACAATATACTGAGCATGAGTGAAGCAGGCACTGAATACACGGTGAAGAACCTGAAACTGCAGGATGTACAGAATTATTATGACAACTATATCACATCACAGGGCACCAAAGTAGTGGTGGTAGGTGATGTAAAACAGGAAGAAGTTTTACCCAAACTTGCTTTCCTGAACAAATTACCCAATAAGAAGATTGACATGCCGAAAGTGAACAGTACACCGGCACCCATTGATAAGACCAAAGTATTTATGGTGGACGTTCCCAAAGCTGCACAATCTCAATTCCGGGTTGGTTATGCTACCGGGCAGAAATATGATGCAACAGGCGACTACTACAGGAGTATGCTGATGAACTATGGATTGGGGGGCGATTTTAACAGCCGCCTGAACCTGAACCTCCGGGAGGATAAAGGTTGGACTTATGGTGCCAGAAGCGGTTTCAGCGCCAATGAATATGGTGGTGACTTTGAATTTAGCGCTGGGATCCGTGCAGATGCTACGGACAGTGCCCTGATTGAAGTGATGAAAGAGCTGAATAATTACAGAACGAATGGTATCACCGAGGCGGAATTGAAATTCATGAAGAATTCATTAGGGCAGCGGGATGCCAGGAGCTATGAAACAGGTTTCCAAAAAGCCGGTTTCATCCGTCGCATACTGGATTATAACCTGCCTGCCAATTTTGTGGACCAGCAGAATAAAATACTGGCTAAACTCACCAAAGCTGAAGTAGATGCCGTAGCAAAGAAAATGCTGAATCCTGAAAAAATGAACATCTTACTGGTAGGTGACAAAGCCAAGATCCTCGAAGGAGTTAAAAAACTGGGCTATGATGTGATCGAGCTGGACGTGGATGGTAAACCTGTAGAGAAAAAAGCCTTTTAATCTATCTGACTTATTAATAAAAAAGCCGCTTTAAAAGCGGCTTTTTTATGCCCGGGTGAGTAGTTCTATGTAGTGCAGATTCTACACTAACAGCTATAAAATAATTACCCCTTAATAAGCGGATGCACTATTTTATCCGGCTGCTGTTTGTTGTTCCTTTGTTCTACGAAAGAGATATTACTCAAGATCAATATAGTGATTGAGACCTGTGAATAACCCTGATAATAGCTCCTACTCTTTGAAAGAAAAAAACAAGATCATCCGGGTACAATGAAATTTGATTTCTCCTCCTGCTATACTAACAGCAGGCGTTGAAGTCAAAAACCCGCTAATTATTATGACAAACAAAAACTGATTCCTATGCAAACTACCCATTCATTAAGAGAACTTGTGAGCAATGTCGTGAAAGATATGCTGCCTCTTGCCGTTAACCGGGGAAGTTTTTTTATCAACGATATCAACCCTGATATCAATGTGAATACCAACAATGATATGCTGACTGATGTGTTCAGCAATATGCTTAAAAAAGCGGTGTTGCATACTGAAAATGATTGTATCAAAATTTCTGCACAAAAGATCAGTGATATCATCTTCCTCCGGGTGAAGGAAACCATTCAATGTTCCTGCCCGGAAATGATCAGCAGTATGCAGGAAATTCAACCCAGTGCTGAAAAAATGAGAGCCTATATTTCTATCCGCGACAGGAAACTGAATCGTGTTGATATGGACCTGGTTTTCTACAACGGCAATAAAGGAAGGGCAAAAGCAGCCTGATAATATTTTGGTTAAGGTTTATAGCAAAAAGGGCGACTCATTAGAGTTGCCCTTTTATTCAATATTCCTTTATAAAAACAATGGTTGCACCAATAAGACAACCCTGTAGTCAGTAATGCTGCATAAAAAAATCCCGCAAAGCCACTAATATACAAGACGAAGCTCTATCGATTTTTCTCCCTGTATCTCATGGCTTTGCGGAATAACAGCTATTAACTATACCTTTCTTAACGTTCTTGTTTTGCGGGGAACACCCATCCAGACGGACTTACCCTGCAATTTTCTTACCAGATACATTATTCCTACAAAAATGAAGAAGAATGGGCCGGCAAAGCCTAACAAGGCGATGAATTTAGTTCCATAGAATTGACCCATCGGTCTCTTCAGCCTTTCAGCAATCAGGTACATACTTGGTACCATGACCAGCGTAAGAAAGAAGGAGAAGATCAAACCAAAAATGATCGTCCAGCTCAATGGCCCCCAGAATACCACGCTGTCTCCACCAAAGAATACATTTGGCCGCAGGTGCTGAAATAGTCCCGCAAAATCAATATTGAAACCAATTGCCAGTGGCAACAAACCTAGTATAGTAGCCACCGCTGTCAGCAATACGGGAATGATCCTGATCTTCCCTGCCTGGATGGCGGCTTCTCTTGTTCTGTAGCCACGGCCACGTAATTCATCAGTAAATTCAATCAGCAGGATACCGTTTTTGATTACGATACCAGCCAGTCCAACGATACCCACACCCAACATGATCGTGGCAATCGTCATTCCTGTTAATGCATAGCCAAGTAAGACACCTATCACCGAGAAAAATATTTCTGTGATAACGATAAAGGGTTTGCTCATACTGTTGAACTGCAGCACCAGTATCAGGAAAATAATACCCAGTGCAATGATCAGTGCTGTACCCAGGAACGTTTGCGTTTCCTGCTCCTGCTCACTTTGGCCACTTAATTTAATCGTAACATCAGAAGGTATCTTCACTTTGTTTTTAAAATCATTAATCTTCGCCTGCAGCTCTGTATTGATCGGTCCTACCATGGTAGGATCAAGCACATTACTCTGTAGCTGGATTGTTCTTTTCACATTCTTTCTCTTCACTGCACCGGTTGTATTAGTATAATCAACCTTGGCTACTGAGCTCAGCGGAATAGATTTCACCTGCATGGTGTTCATATCCATGAATGTGATACGCATATTCATCAGGTCGGTAATATTATTACGCAACAGGTCTTTATATCTTACCTGTATCTTATACTCATCCTCTCCGTCTTTGATCTTACTTACCTCTTTTCCGAATACGGCAGTACGGATCTCCATACCCACCTGGCCGGTAGATATACCTTCAAACATAGCCCTCTCCCTGTCAACAACAATACTGATCTCAGGGTTGCTCAGGTCCACATCCGGCTGTAAATTCTCGATACCATCCACCCGGTTTGTGTCCAGGTAATTATAAAGATTAGAAGCTACAGCAGAGATGCTCTCAAAATTATCCCCGACTATTTCAATATTGACGGGCGGATCTGTGGGCGGTCCCCCATCTTCCTGTGCCACTTCTACACTGGTACCCGGTATTCCCTGCACCACTTTCCTGATTTCTTCTTTATAAGGCAGTGTGCTTTTGCCATGTCTTTTTTCAAATTCAACAAACGATATCTGTATACGGCCGAGGTTGGGCTGCACACTCCTGTTATTATCTCTTGGATTATTGGCACTCACTGCCACATTGGTAATAATGCTCTCCACAATGCCGCCAGGAACACCCGGTTTTTCTTTTTCCAAGACTTTTTCCACCCTGTGTTCAAGGACATGCAATACACTGTCTGTATACTTTACATGTGTTCCCACCGGCATCTTCAGGTACACATAGACAAAGTTGGGATCACCGCTTGGGAAGAAGGTAGATTTATTACCCCTTAACATCAGGGCCACAACAGAGAAAATGAATAACCCGAATAAGGAAATAAATGCCCATACAGGACGTTTGCCTTGTAATATCCAGCGCAATAATTTCTCATACCGTTCCATCAGCCCGGGTAATACTTTTTGCTGGAAAACATGGATCACATCATTCAGGACATAGGCATTGAATACCATCAGAATCGCCATCAGTAAAAGGAAATTCGCTGTCCCGTGCATACCCGGTAAGTGTAATAAAACACCAGCCACCGCAAAGATGATGAACCATTTATTCCTGAAAACGGCCTTCTTGGGTTTCTCAAATTCTTTTCCTTCCGGCCTCATGAAGCTTACTGCAAATACCGGGTTGAATATAAACGCTACGATCAGGGAGGCTGCCAGCGTAAGGATCAGCATGGTTGGCAGGTAGATCATGAATTTCCCGATCAATCCCTTCCAGAACAATAGTGGAAAGAAAGGTGCCAGTGTTGTAGCTGTACCCGCTAATACAGGAATAAAGACCTCCCCGGCGGCTTCTTTAGCGCTTCGTACAATTGGTACTTTGCCATTATTATAAATACGGTGTGTGTTCTCAATCACCACGATGGCATCATCCACGATAATCCCCAGGCCGAATAGTAATGCAAACAGTACGATGAAATTCAGCGTCACACTGGTGCCGATAATTCCATCCGCGATTGGCAGGAATAAAAAGGCAACAAAAACACTCAGCGGAACACTCAGTGCCACGAAGAAAGCATTCGTAACACCCATGAAGAACATCAGGATGATCAATACCAGTATAAACCCGATAATGATCGTATTGATCAGTTCGTTAAAAGAAGTTTTTGTTTGTTTACTTTGATCACCTGTGAACTCGACCCGCAGGTCTTTAGGTAATTCTTCCTTGGCCTGCATATCTGCTACCGCAGCTTTCACTTTGTCGGCACAATCAATCAGGTTTTCTCCGGCCCTTTTTACGATATTAAGGGTAACCACATTCTTACCATCCAGCCGGGCATAACTATCTTTTTCCTTAATGGTATCTTTCAGTTCAGCTATATCCCTCAGGTAAACAGAAGCACCCTGTGCACTACTGCGAACTATGATATTCTGCATATCTGTAACACTGGCAAACTGCCCCTTTACCCGCAGTGTCCTTTTCATATTTCCCACTTCGATCAATCCACCGGTGATATCATTATTCTCCCGGCTGATCGCATTTTCAATATCTGTAAAACTTACACGGGCGGCTGTCATTTTATAGGGATCAACATTAACCTGTATTTCTCTTTCCGGCGCTCCCACTATTTCAGCCCTGGTTATTTCAGTCAGGCTTTCAAAACGGTCTTGCATTTTATCTGCATACTCTTTCAGCTTGATACCATCATAATCACCACTCACATTCACAAACATGATCGGCATTTCACTAAAGGCAAATTCCTGCACGTCGGGCTGAGATGTAAGATCGGTGGGCAGATCGGTCTTGGCCTTATCGATCGCATCTTTTACTTTTTGCTTGGCGATATCGGTCTTTACATCCGTATCAAACTCCACGACGATAAGGCTATAATCTGTCTGTGAGGTGCTTTGTATCTTCTTTACTTTAGCGCCACTGATCCCTTTCAGTTGTTTTTCGATAGGCCTTGTCACCAGGTTTTCGATATCCTTTGGTGAATTACCAACATACACAGTAGCTACTGAAATGGTAGGCACCACAATATCCGGGAACTGCTCCTTCGGCATACTGTTGAACTTCGTCAATCCATATAATGATATAAGGATCGCTATAATATAAACAGCAGTCCTGTTATCAATTGCCCAGCTGGTTGGCCTGAACTGTTTGAATTTGGCTGCTACTCCTTCAAGAATATTCATCGTAAAAAATTTTGTCGTCAGTTGATTTGTTTACCAACAGCAATCCTGCTGTCATGATCGCTTCCTGCTGATCATTACCTGCACACTTTATTTCTATTCAATACCCGTAAAGTATTGGTTACTTATTCCCGGTTGTTACTACCTGTCCGTCGTACACGGTCTGGTAACCTTCCGTAATAATCAGCTCACCGCCAGTAAGGCCACTTTTGATCTCCATCAGCCCATTATACGCTTCGCCTGCAATGACAGTTTTTTTCCGGGCCACCATTTTATCGCCAGCCTTTTCCATTACATATACGTATTTTCCTTTCTCATCTGATTGTACCACGTTGATAGGAACAGCCACTGCTCCCTTAGCCTGGTAATCCAGGATTTTCATCACGGCAGTTTGATTGGGTTTCAGCAACGGATCGTTAGGAACCTTTGCTTCTGTTATAAAGGAACGGGTTGTTGCATTGATGGATGCACCCACTACGCTGATTGTTGACTCAAATGGTGCCTTCCCCGTTTCCGGAACAGAAATCAGTACTTTATCACCCTTTTTTACTTTTGCCACATAATTATCAGGAACTGGTACTTCTGCTTTGAGTGATCCTGCATTTACAATTACGATCTGGCCTCCCTGTTGAGTGGCACCGCTAAAAAATTCTCCCACTCGTACATTCACCTCTTCCACTGCGCCACTCATCCCCGCTCTTACATTTGTCATATCTAAGGCTTCTGCAGCCTGTGCCACGCTGGATTCTGCAGAACGTAATTGTGCGGTCAATGCATCCACATCAGCTTTGGCATTCACCACATTTATTTCTGCACCTATATTTTGTTTCCACAAGTTCTGGTAACGTTCATAGATCGTTTGTGCCTGGGCAACTCTTGCTTTCAATTGACCAGTGGCTTGCTGTGCCCCGATCAATGCTTGTCGTTGCATCGCATCATCCAGCTTTACCACCAACTGGCCGGAAGAAACCCTATCCCCTACTTTCACATAAATAGCCCTGATCACTCCGCCGCCACCTTTGGGTGCCACATAACCAATACCACTGCTTGATATTTTTCCCTGCAGATCGATGTAATGAGCAAAATCCTGTATCCGCAGCGTATCAACAGCAATTAATTTTTTTACGGACGCTGCATCCGGGTCTGCTTTTGCAAGTTGCTCCTCCAGCTGGCGTATCTCCGTATCCAGGCCAGTCTTGTCTTTCTTCAGCTTCTCAATTTTTGATTTAATATCGGTTATTTCACCCTTTTTGTCTTTAGCTGCAGTACTGCCACAAGCTACCAGCAAAGCTGATAAGGCTACGGCGAAAGAGAATTTCCAAACCTGTTGCATATAATTTATTTTAAGAGTCATGGTCGTTGATTTTGGTGTTAATTATAATTTACCGGTTGCTTTCATAAAGTCAACCTTTGCAATGATCGCATCATACAAGGCCGTGATATAATTGGTTTGTGCTGTTTTCAGATCTGTTTGCGCTGTATTGATCTCTGTTTGTGAACCGGTACCCACTTCATATTTCTTTTTGGTTTGCTGGTATACTTTCTCAGCTAATTCCATATTTCGTTTCTGGTAGTCCATATTGATAATGGCAGAACTGAAATTATTCTTAGCCGTTTCCACCTGCTGGTCGATGGAAATTTCCAGGGCACTGATCTGGTTCTCGGTTTTTTGCAGATCGATCCTCGCCTGCTGAATTTTTGACTTGGTATAAAAACCATTGAAAATGGGCACAGATATATTCAGACTGACAGAGGAGATCGTGAACCAATCACCCTTACCAAAGAAATTCCATTTATTCCGCTGGGCATTCTTGGCATACTGACCATTAAGCGATACGGTGGGTATCTGGCTCAGTTTGTAGCGGCGGATATTATATTCATTCAATTGCTTGCCAATCTGTGCATATTGGTAATCTTTCCTGTCTTTGTAATCATATGCACTGTTTTCCAGCACACCTTCTTTGATCTGGTCAGCACTCAGTGTGTCGGTGAGTACCAGCTGATCTTTGATTGGCATTCCGATGAGTAATTTTAACCCGTAATAACCATTCGAGATCGTGTTCAATACTTTTCGTTTCTCTGTCTGCAGGTTGGTGAGTTGTACATTTACTTTGTCAACATCTAGTTTTTCTGCAAACCCATTCTCATAAATGATCCTGGTATCTTTCAATAACTTTTCCAGCAAAGCGATATTAGAGTCTAATAACTCCACTTGCGTTTTGCTAACCACCAGTTGGTAATAGACCTTATAAATATTCGTCCTTACAGCTTCCTCTGTTATTTCTGCATTCTTACGGGCAAAATTCATCGTGGCATCCCTGGCCTGCAAGCCTACGAATACCTGGCCATCAAAAAGTATCTGGCTCAGGCTGATCGCTCCTGTAGCGCTATACTTAGTGCCGAACTGCGCAGCAATAAATCCAAAATCGTTTGGCATTACAATAGGATTGCCATTACCATCTTTTACACCTTCATCCACCAGTACCTGGTAGGTGGCAGGTGAAATAAAATTGGGGATCACCTGGGTGGCCACATTGGGATTATAGGTTGTTCCCAGGCTGGCATTGATTCCGGGATAAGCACGGGAAGTTACTTCCCTGTTCACCTGCTCCTGGTATTTTACATCCAGTAATGCATTCTTGACCTGCACATTATTCTTGCTGGCATAATCAATGGCCTGCTGAATGGAAAATTCATGCTTTGTCACTTTTACCGTATCCTGTGCCATCGCCATGAAAGGGAACAAAGCCAGTACGATTACCGCACGTCTCCTGTTATTTCCTCGCTTCTTCATGTTGTTGGTTTTTGTTTCGTTGTTCATTGTATTTCTGAATCAGTTTATGTCCTTTGATAGTGGCAAGCCCGTATACAAAATGTTCGATAATGACCTCTGTTACACCTGCCAGGTTATACTTTCCCGGGGGAAAAACACTGACATCAAATGCCAGCATCATGGATTCCAGCCTGAACTTCACCATCACATCCACATTGATATCAGGCCTGTATAATTCATCTTTGATGCCCCAGTCAATATTATCTTTTATCACTTTGGCCAGGAATTTATCCTTATGTTCTTTAAACCGCCGAAAGGATCTGAAATGAAATTTTTCGAGATCATGCAGTAACATAGGGTTCATATTGGCAAACTCATCCATGATCCTTTCCATGGTGATGAATATCTCGTGAACAGCATCTTTAGCAGTGTCCTTACACACACCACAATCGGTTTGTATTTCACTGATATGCCCGTCCACCACAGCATCAACCAGCTCATCTTTATCAGCATAATACTGGTAGAGCGTCTTCTTTGACATGCCCAGGTGGTTGGCAATGTCGTCCATAGAGACAGAACGTATGCCATACTGCATAAACAGTTCCTCAGCCTTAATTAATATGCGTTCTTTGGGTTCCATACTTCAAAATCGAAGGGCAAAACTATGGAAACTTTTTTCGTAACCAAAGTTTCCATCCTTTTTTTTGGCCATTCGTAACAATTCCTTCATACAGACAAGTGTTTGTTTCAGCTAAGAGATATGCTCAGTCAAAATTCAAATTCCGCTACCTTTATTACTTAATTGATTGTGCATGAAGCCCAAAACTCCTGCGTTAAAAAAAACAAGTGTGGTTAGGAAGATCTTCCGCTTCTTTATACAGGGGCTTATTATTATTGCACCCATTGCTATTACTGCTTATGCCCTTTACTGGCTTTTTGAAAAAGTAGACGGTATTCTTCGTCCTTATGTTAATATCCCCGGTCTCGGTTTTGTACTCATCATACTTTTTGTGATTCTTGTGGGCTGGGTGAGCTCCAACTTCCTGATGGGCAGTGCGATCAATTTCTTTGATCAATGGATGGAAAGAACACCCGGTATCAAGTTCATCTATTCTTCCACCAAAGATTTCTTTGAAGCCTTCGCCGGTGATAAAAGAAAATTTAATAAAGCAGTCCTGGCTAATGTATTTGCAGAAGATGTATGGATCGTTGGTTTTTTAACCGATGAAGAAATGGAGAAATTTGAACTGGGTGCTGATAAAGTAAGCGTATATGTGCCGCAATCGTACAACTTTGCAGGCCAGCTTTATATTTTGCCCCGGGTACGGATCCGTAAAATAGAGCAGATCACCGCCGGTGAAGCCATGAAATATGCGGTAACGGGAGGGGTGGTGGACCTGGATGAGGATGATGATGAAAAAAAAGGAACTGACAACGCAGTTACTAAATGAAGAAAATTTTCGGCATCTTTTTTTCCTGTTTGCTCTGGCAACAATGTTTTTGCTGGGGTTTCTATGCACACCGGAAGATCAATTACCTCGCAGTATTTCTTTTACCACCTGAAATGATGGTCTTATATAAACCTGCTATTGGTTTCCTGGAAGAACATGCAGTGGACCCTGATAAAAGAAGATACGCCATTCCCGAAGAAGGCCCAAGACATTATATAGATATTGATCATTATGGAATTTACCCGTTCGACTCCTTGCCCAGGAAATGGAATGATGCGGTTGCAAAATATTCTGAAGACACATTGATGGCGCATGGAATCGTTCCCTGGTGGCTACAAACCATGCTGTATCGTTTAACAGAAGCTTTTAAAGAAAAGAACCAGGCAAAGATCCTGAAGTACTCAGCCGAGATCGGACATTATATTGCCGACTCCCATGTACCGCTTCATGCCAGCAGTAATCACAACGGGCAGTTTACTGACCAGAAAGGTATTCATGGATTTTGGGAAAGCCGTATTCCTGAGCTCCTGGCCGAAAAAGAATGGGATCTCTTCATTGGTAAGGCTGAATACATCAAAAACCCTGCTGACTATATATGGAAAAGGGTGCTGGAAAGTGCCACAGCCGCTGATACGGTGTTGAAATATGAAAAAGAATTAAGCCGGATTTTTCCTGCAGACCAGAAATTTGCATTTGAAGACCGCAATGGAGTAACGATCCGGCAATACTCTTCTGCTTATTCCCTGAAATATGATGCCTTACTGAAAGGAATGATCGAAAGACGAATGCGGCAATCCATTTATACAGTCGCTTCATTCTGGTATACCGCCTGGATCAATGCAGGGCAGCCCGATCTCAGTAACCTCAGTCATAAGGAATTCACCCCTGAAGACCTGCAGGAATTTGAAAAATTGAATACTGCCTGGAAAAATGCTGCTATCAAGGGAAGAGAGCATGAGTGACCGCTTATCCAATCAACAGGTAAAGCTTCCTCCCGTCGCCCTTTTATTTAGTACATTTGCCAGCTCATTAACCCTCCTTGCAGGGTTGAAACCTTACAGCCAATGATTCATAATTTCAATGCAGGCCCTTCTGTTTTACCCAAAGAGGTTTTTGAACAAGCCAGCCAGGCCATTCTTGATTTTAATAATACCGGCCTTTCCATTTTAGAGATCGGTCACCGTACTCCACTATTTGAAGCAGTGATGGATGAGGCAAGAGTATTGGTCAAGGAATTAATGCAACTGGACAATGACCACGAGGTTTTATTCCTGCATGGCGGTGCCACCACGCAATTCATGCAGGTGCCGATGAACCTGCTGAATGAAAATGATATTGCTGCCTATACTGAAACAGGCACCTGGGCTGGTAAGGCCATCAAAGAAGCCAAACTATTTGGCCATGTGGAGATCGTGGGCTCTTCGAAAGACACGGATTACACAACTATCCCAAAAGATATTACGGTAACACCCACTGCTGCTTATTTACATATTACCACTAATGAAACCATTGCCGGCACCCAATGGCACCAGTTGCCCTATGATTGCGGCGTTCCGTTAGTTGCTGATATGAGCAGTGATATCCTGAGCCGCCAGTTAGATTTCAACAAATTTGACCTGGTCTATGCCGGTGCGCAAAAGAATATGG
Organism: Chitinophagaceae bacterium; assembly: GCA_016786805.1. GTDB lineage: Bacteria > Bacteroidota > Bacteroidia > Chitinophagales > Chitinophagaceae > CADEDV01. The sequence goes on from JAEUVP010000556.1 coordinate 11,587, forward strand.
GTGCTGCCGGAGTGAACCTGGTGATCATCAATAAGCATATTACTGGCAAAGTAAACCGGAATATCCCGACCATACTTGACTACCGTAATCATATTAAAGAAGGCAGCATGCTGAATACACCCCCTGTATTTGCTGTTTATGTTGTTTTGCTTACCCTGCGCTGGTTGAAAAAAATGGGGGGGGTTGCTGCTATCGAAAAATTGAACATTGCAAAAGCAACACTGCTTTATGATACATTAGACAGCCTGCCGCTCTTCAAAGGGCCGGTTGCCAGGGAAGACCGCAGCCAGATGAATGCTGTCTTTGTGATGGAAGACCCGATCCTTGAAAAAGAATTTCTTGACCAGTGTAAGAATGAAAAAATGATCGGGGTAAAAGGTCACCGGAGTGTGGGCGGCTTCCGGGTTTCTATGTACAATGCTTTAACAATAGAAAGCGTAAAAGCATTTACAGAGCTGATGAAAGAATTTGCACGTAAAAAAGGATAATAATTACACCAATAAATTTTCTTATCGAAAATGGCCACTATTAAACCGTTCAAAGCAGTAAGACCAACACCCGCATTATCACAACAAGTAGCTTCCCGTCCTTACGATGTGCTCAATAGTACTGAAGCAAAAGAAGAAGCAAAAGGAAATCCTTATTCTTTTCTGCATGTAACGAAATCAGAAATTGATCTGCCGGATACGATTGACATCCATAGTGCATCAGTTTATGAAAAAGCCAAAGAGAACCTGCAGCAATTTATTGCCAATGGTACATTATTGCAGGAAGAGAAACCCTGCTATTATATTTATCGTCTCATTATGAATGGCCGTTCACAAACCGGATTGGTTTGTGTATCATCCGTGCAGGATTATTTTGATGATGTGATCAAAAAGCATGAGTTCACCAGGCCTGAAAAAGAAAAGGACCGTATTGATCATATGCAGACCATCAAAGCACAAACCGGGAATGTGTTCCTGGCCTACCGGGATGTGGCTGAAGTGAATTCCATTATTGATAACTGGCAGGAAAACGAGGCACCTGTTTATGATTTTACTGCAGAAGATGGTATTCAACATGCCATCTGGATCGTGAATGAAGAAGCAACAGTTACCACCATCACTGACTTGTTCGGCTCCAAAGTTCCCTGCACCTATATTGCTGACGGCCACCACCGGGCGGCTTCTGCTGCCAAAGTGAGCAAAGCATTGCCGGACAGTGATGCGGCAAAATATTTCCTGACCACTATTTTCCCTGCCAGCCAGTTAGCAATCTTAGATTATAACCGGGTTGTTAAAGACCTGAATGATCATACTCCGGAAGAATTGATCGCTGCATTGCAAGATGATTTTATGATCACGTCAAGCCCGGAAGCAGTAAAACCTGCACATCTACACGAATTTGGTATGTACCTGAACAATCAGTGGTTCATACTCACCGCCCGCAAAGGCACCTGGACCGAAGACCCGATTGGCGTGCTGGATGTAACGATCCTTTCCAATAACATTTTAGATAAATTACTCGGCATCAAAGACCAGCGGACCGATAAAAGAATTGATTTCGTAGGGGGAATACGGGGCCTGAAAGAATTGGAAAAAAGAGTTGATAGCGGCGAAATGAAAGTGGCATTTAGTTTGCACCCTGTTACCCTTGAGCAGTTATTTGATATTTCTGATAGTGGCAACGTTATGCCACCAAAAAGTACCTGGTTTGAGCCCAAGCTCCGGGACGGACTTTTAACACATCTGCTCTGATTGGCAGCTAAAATAATTGTTACTTTGCAACAGGGACGTTCATAGTAACGTCTCTTTGTTTTCAACTTTATATATGAAAAAACTTATTGCCGCTTTTATCTTTTCCTTTTCGCTGGCAACGGCATTGGCACAACCGGAAGATGTGGCCACACTTCGGGAAACTGCCCGGACCTTTATGATGGCCGGTGATTATAACAATGCTATTATCGTATTGAACCGGGCCCTGCAACAGGATAAGAACAGCCTTGAATTACAAAAAGACCTGATCCAGAATTATTACCTCAAACAGGATTTTGATAAAGCCCTGGATGGTGTGAAAGCGATCGTAGACCGTGATGATGCTGACGTAATGACCTACCAGATCGCCGGAAATGTATATAAGGCACTGGAACTGGTCAAAGACTGCGACAAAATGTATAAAAAGGCGCTGAAAAAGTTTCCAAGAAGCGGCCCCCTCTACAGTGAATATGGCGAATTGCTCTGGGCCACCAAAGATTTTACCGCTATTGATCAGTGGGAAAAAGGAATACAGATCGATCCGGCATATGGCGGGAACTATTACAATGCAGCCCTATTCTATTTTTACACAAAAGATAAAGTGTGGAGTCTTATCTATGGAGAGATCTTTGTGAATATGGAAAGCCTTAGTGAAAGAGGGGCTGCCATGAAACAATTATTACTACAGGGTTATAAAGAAAAATTATTTGCTAACCCCGATCTTTTGCAAGGCGAAGAAAAAAACAAGAGTGAATTTGCCAAAGCTTTTTTAACGGAGATGGGCAAGCAATCCTCTCTCACCAGTAAAGGGGTGACTATTGAAACACTCACGATGATCAGGACCCGTTTTATACTCGGCTGGTTTACTAATAATGCTGCTAAATACCCGTTCCGACTTTTCGATTACCAGCAGCAACTGATCCGGGATGGATTATTTGAAGCTTATAATCAATGGCTCTTCGGACCGGTTGAGAACCTGGCGGCTTATGACAACTGGACCAAAACACATGCTGAAAATTTCAGCTCTTTTACAGCTTTCCAGAAAAACAGGGTTTTCAGGATTCCCCAAGGCCAGTATTACCAGGTAAAATGATCCATTTTCAACTTATTTCCACCTCCTGAACCAGCAAACAGGAGGTTTTTTTATGTTTTCTTTTTTGCCTAATTTGACTGCTGTAACGCTTTTGTATAGGCCTGATAAAATAACGATTGCACCATGACAGAACCACGCAGATTATTTGATTGCCTTCAATACCATCTCGAAGGATCATCTTCCCTGGATGATATGCTGGCAGGTAAAGAGGCAGGGCAATGGAAAAAATACAGCACTCAGCAGGTAAGTGATATTGTGAATGACCTGGGTGCGGGCCTGTTAAGCCTCGGTATCGGCCCCAATGATATGAGTGCCGAAGGAAGGGACAAAGTGGCGATACTTTGTAAAAACCGACCCGAATGGGTATTGCTGGATCTGGCCGTTCAGCAGATCGGAGCCGTACTAACTCCTATTTATCCAACGATCAATGTAAATGAACTGGAGTTCATCCTGAATGATGCACAGGTAAAAGTTGTTTTTGTGAACGATGAAGACCTGTACCTGAAAGTGCTGAGCCTGAAAGGACGGGTGCATAGCCTGAAAGAGATCTATACATTCGATCATGTTCCCAATGCCAAACACTGGAAAGAAGTTACTGCACTAAGTACTCCCGAACTCAAAGCACAAATAAAACCGATCGCTGATAAGATCAGGTATGAAGACCTGGCTACTATTATCTATACATCGGGCACCACCGGAACACCCAAGGGTGTGATGCTGAGCCATGAAAATATTCTTTCCAATGTATTAGCCTGCATACCCTGCTTTCCGCCGGGAGATAAAATGCGTTCCCTGAGCTTTCTGCCACTGAATCATATTTTTGAAAGAATGGTTACCTACCTCTATTTATTCAGGGGTACGTCTATTTATTATGCGGAAAGTTTGGATACGATCGGTGATAACCTGAAGGAAGTGCAGCCGGATATGTTTACCACGGTGCCAAGATTGCTGGAGAAAGTGTATGATAAGATCATGCAGAAAGGCAATGAACTTACCGGTATGAAAAAGAAATTATTCTTCTGGGCACATGGCCTGGCAGAAAAATTTGAGATCAACAAAGACCAGGGCACCTGGTATAAAATGCAGCTTGCACTGGCGAATAAACTCGTCTTCAGTAAATGGAGAGAGGGATTGGGTGGCAATATCAGGTGTATTGTAACGGGTGGTGCCGCCTGCCAGGTACGTTTGATACGCATTTTCACCGCCGGGCAGATCACAATCATGGAAGGATACGGCCTTACTGAAACATCGCCAGTTATCAGTGTGAACCGGTATAATGAAGAAGACCGCATGTTTGGTTCTGTTGGGCCACTGATTGATAATGTATCTGTGCAAATTGCTGAAGATGGCGAGATCTTAAGCAAAGGTCCGAATGTGATGATGGGCTATTACAAGCGGCCCGACCTGACCGCGGAAGTGATTACCGATGGCTGGTTCCATACAGGTGATATCGGCACCATCATCGATAATAAATTCCTGAAGATCACTGACCGAAAAAAAGAATTATTCAAAACCAGCGGTGGTAAATATGTAGCTCCGCTGCCGATCGAAAATAAATTAAAAGAGTCTCCTTTTATTGAGCAAGTGATGGTTGTGGGTTCTGAAAGAAAATTTGTGGGAGCATTATTGATTCCTTCTTTCCCCAACCTGCGTGACTGGACCCGGCATAACGGGGTGGCTGATGGAACGAATGAAGAACTGATCCGCAACCCGAAAGTGATCGAACTGTATAAAGAACTGGTGGAAAGTTTTAATAAATTCTTCAACCATGTGGAGCAGATCAAAAAATTTGAATTGCTGCCCAATGAATGGAGTGTGGACAGTGGTGAACTGACACCAAAGATGTCGATGAAACGAAAAGTGATATCCGAAAAGTATAAAGATGCGATTGACAGAATTTATCAATAAGAGAAATCCCCGCTGATAGCGGGGATTCTTATTTAATGGGTATATCACTATATTACTACAGGTCGGTAATAGGTTTATATTTTGGCACCAGGGCTTTCATCACGAACCAGGCGATCAGGTAGGCAACAGCACAAAAGGCAAACATGATCGTATACCCGGTTTGAATATGTCCCAACGCTTTGTAATGATCAAATAACGCACCGCCTATTTTTGAGATGGCCACACCACCTAAGCCTCCGGCCATACCGCCGATACCAACTACAGAACCAACAGCCTTTTTAGGAAACATATCCGAGACAGTGGTAAAGATATTAGCACTCCACGCCTGGTGTGCCGATGCGCCTATACCAATTAAGATAACAGGCACCCAGAATGATATATATCCGAATGGCTGTGCCGCCAGCACCACCAGCGGAATAAGTGCAATCAGCAGCATGGCTTTCATTCTGCCATCGTAAGGATTGTATCCCTTATTAATAAAATAGGTTGGGAAATAACCGCCGCCGATACTTCCAAACATGGTCATGCTATACAATACTGCCAAAGGCAACATGATCTCTTTTCCTGTCATTCCATATTGGGCATCGAGGTATTTGGGCAACCAGAACAGGAAGAACCACCACACACCATCTGTCATCATTTTACCAAACGCAAAAGCCCAGGTTTGTTTATATCCTAACAATTTGATCCAGGAAATTTTTGCTGCTTTCACATTCGTGTCTTCGGTAACAGGCTCATCTTCTTTATCACTTTCAATATAAGCCAGTTCAGCGGCGGAAAGTCTTTTTTGCTTCCGTGGTAATGCATAATAAATATTCCAGCATAATAACCATATAAAACCAACAGCCCCGATAAGTATAAAGGCAGTTTCCCAGTTCCATGTCTCTGCAATCCAGGGAACCGTAAGCGGAGCCAGTATCGCTCCTATATTAGCACCTGAATTAAAAATCCCGGTTGCAAACGATCTTTCTTTTTTGGGGAAATATTCAGCGGTGGCTTTGATAGCAGCAGGAAAATTTCCCGATTCTCCCAGACCAAGCACTGCCCTGGCAACCATAAAACCTGCAATAGAAACGGGTACAGCACCGATACCGATCCAGGCAAAAAGATTGGATATACCTGTTCCGATTGGTATGGCAATGGCATGCATGATCGCACCAATAGACCAGATCACAATAGCTAATATAAATCCTGCTTTTGTACCAAGTTTGTCGATCAGGCGTCCGGCAAACAGCATGGAAATGGCATAAACAAACTGAAATACGGAGGTGATATTTGCATAATCACTATTAGTCCATCCAAACTCCTTTGACAGATCCGGGGCTAACAAACTCAATACCTGCCGGTCAAGATAGTTAACGGTAGTTGCAAAAAACAAAAGTGCACAAATAGTCCATCTGTATTTACCTACGGCTTGCAATGTCATGTTTTACGTTTTTGCCCCAACCTGGATGCCGGAGTTTATTTTTTAATTGATGCGATAATCGTTAGTACTTCTTTAGTAGCTGTCTCCATGCTGGCATAATCTTTTGCTTCCATCAATTTCTTGCTGATCAGTTTACTGCCCATTCCAACGGCACAAACACCAGCTTTATACCAGCTTTCAATACTCTCCTTTGTTGTATCAACACCGCCAGTGGGCATGAATAACAGTTTAGGAAAGATATCCTTAATAGTTGTCAAAAACTCGGTACCCAGCATATTCCCGGGGAAGAGTTTAATGAATTTGATACCTGCATTTTCGGCAGCAATGATCTCCGTAGGCGTCATACAACCGGGTGCATAGAAAATATCATTCGCCACACAATAAGCAGCTACTTCGGGTACGAAACCAGG
>JAEUVP010000560.1 GCA_016786805.1 Chitinophagaceae bacterium
CGGCATGCTGGTCAGTTTTTTGGGTTCCTTACCACTGGGAACACTGAATATAGCCGCTATGCAGATCGCTGTATCAGATGGTGTGACCGGGGCTTTATTGTTTTCAGCGGGTTCCTTACTGGTAGAGATCATTTATGTCCGCCTCTCTTTGGTGGCGATGGACTGGATCCGGAAACAGGAAAGGATATTCAGGATTCTGGAATGGGTGACCTTACTGGTTGTGGTGGCATTAGCGGCTTCGAGTTTTTATGCAGCCCTGCATCCTTCAGTTGAAAAGAATATTGTACTCAGCAGTTCGCTCCCCACTTTTTTTCTCGGTGTGGTGATGAGTGCTATCAACCCGGTACAGATTCCCTTCTGGTTTGGGTGGAGTACGGTATTGTTCACAAAGAAAGTCTTACTGCCGAGGCAGGATCATTATAATACCTACATCATTGGTATCGGGCTGGGAACTTTTATTGGCAACTGTCTTTTCATTTTCGGTGGCCGCCTGATCGCCAGCAAGATCAATAATAACCAGCATATCCTGAACTGGGTGATTGGTGGCATTTTTGCCCTGACTGCTATCATCCAATTATGGAAAATATGGCGCAAGAAAGATGCGGTGCACCAGTTGGAACATCCGGAAGAAATAACAGAGAGAATAGAAGGGCAACTGGATAAGATCAAACAGAAAGATTAACCAAATGCTGAAATATATGTCACTCAATACTTCTTTTATCGGAGAGTTACAACATGAAGCAGCACTGACCCGGAAGATACTGGAAAGAGTTCCGCTGGATCAGAAGGACTGGAAGCCGCATGAAAAATCAATGACGCTGGGAAGGCTGGCCACCCATATTGCAGAAACGCTTCACTGGATCACTGTTATACTGGGAGCAGATGAATTTGATTTCGCCGCCAACCCATCACCGAAAAGACATGTGGCAGCTGATACGGCTGAGCTGCTTTCCATCCTTGATAACAACCTGGAAAATGCAATCAAAGCATTGTCTGCAGCAACAGATGAAGACTTTAATAAACATTGGGTCATCAAAAGGGGAGAACAGGTCATCATGAGCAGTCCGAAGAAAGTAGCTGTCCGTGGCTGGGGTTTCAGTCACCAGTTTCATCACCGGGGCCAGTTAACGGTGTACCTGCGGTTACTGGATATACCAGTTCCCGGTATGTATGGCCCAAGTGCTGATGAGCGATAAATAATTTAAAAACGATAGCCGGCAGAAAGAGAAGGAACAAAACGTTTGCCCACATCTTCATCAAGGGAATTAAAGCCGCGGCTGAATTCGACAGTATAGCCAAATCCCACAGCAGGAGCGGCAAAAATATGTTTAGCAAAAACGAAATGATAGCCCAGTTCAGCAACAGGCGTAATAAAAAGACTGTTCTCTCTTGACTTACCTTCAAAATTTTCAAAGGACAACATTAGCCTTGCACCCGCAAAAGGGCTTTGACCATTTACATTGTTGCTGAATGAATAGCGGTAACCGGCATAAATTCCAAAGCCAGTGGAAACAGAGTATGCTTTTTTAGATGCTAACTGGTAGGTGATACCCACGCTGAAACTGTTTTTGGCAGTAAAGGTTTCACCCCGTAGTGCAGCTTTACTGCTGTTGAAACCACGACCCAGGAATTTCATGTATTCGCCACCGAGTTCAAAGGGGCGTTGGGCATGGCTGGTAAAGACCCCCATTAATGATACCAGTATGACTATTTTATATTTCAACATTGAGCCTAAAACGTATAAAGCGGGAAAATATTTTACACTATTTATGCCCTAATCAACAATAAAAAGTTTGCATCCCGAAATTGTGGAACTTCGGTGGGGCTCGTTATTATCGCCGACAAGGTAACACATACCACGGCTGAGTTTAAATATCCGGCCATCGGCCAGTTCCGTATCCATCTCACCTTCCATGCAAAAAAGTACATGACCCTTACTGCACCAGTGATCGGCTTTATAGCCGGGAGAATATTCCACCAGCCTCACCCTGATATCATTCAGCATCTGCACCTGCCAGTAAGCTATACCGGTTTCGCCTTTGTGTTCTGTTTTAGGTATAGATGACCAGCTAAGTGTTGTAAAAGGAAAAGATGCAATATTCATTTGTTTATTTTATCCAGTGAACTGAAGATTGTCCCGGCTTGTCAAAATTATCTTCCATGATCAGCTTATTGTGCTCGTACAGCTTAACCCAGTCTATTCTTCCGCCACCTTTAAAGTGCAGGTATATTTTTTGAAGGTTTCCTAATGTCTTCTTTCCGGGGAGGCTCTTTTTTACAACCCCGTTTTTTGAGAAACTCATTCCTTTTTCTGAAATATCAATAGCATAGACAGCCCATTCAGACGGATCATTCACCAGTTCCGGAACATTATTCAATTTGATATCGCCGTAACGGAATAAGAAATAGGGAGGCCTGTTCACCGTAATACAGTTAATAGAAGCCGTATCCTTTTCCCCGGATAAACTGGCACCCATATCCGATTCATACATGCCTATTGATAAATTGCTTTTGCAATACCATTCCAGTCTTGTGTTTTCAGCAGCTATCTTTTTATCACAGGGTATTGCTAATTCAATACCTGTCCAGTATCGGTAGTAATTGGTGAAGCGTTGTTCTAATTCAGCATGACCGCCACCAATGAATATTTTTTCAGGAAGAGTGTAAAAATTCTTATCGCCGGGAATATCTTCTATATACACATAATTGGTCCAGCTGCTTGTGTTACAATCAGTAGCTGAATTACTTTTGGGTTTATTACATGAGTCAATATTCAATCCCGCCGCCGAGAGTAATGCAAATGCGGGAATGCCTAAGAAGTAAGCGGTTTTCATATTGCTAGCTATTTTGCGAACGGGTTATCCTAACTCTTCCACCCATTTATCCCTTTCATCCGGGCTGAACTTCCAGGGGGCAAAATTATTCTCGACGTTGCTGAACATGGTCGTCCATTCCTGGGGTGAATTACTTTCTTCCATCACTAAATGACGGCGGAGCTGAATGATAATATCCAGCGGACTGATACTGACCGGGCATTCCTGCACACAGGCATTACAGGTGGTACAGGCCCTTAGTTCTTCTACAGTGATATAATTATGCAACAGTGATTTGCCATCGTCTTTGAATTCGCCATTAGCGCTGATATTCTTTCCTACTTCTTCCATCCGGTCACGGGTGTCCATCATGATCTTGCGGGGCGATAATAATTTGCCGGTGATATTAGCAGGACAGGCTGCCGAACAACGGCCGCATTCTGTGCAACTGTATGCATCCATCAAATTCTTCCAGCTCAGGTCCATGATATCTTTGGCACCGAATTTTTGCACCGTGGCTGATTCAGCGGTGGGAGCCAGTTCGGGTTGCATGGCATATAATACTTCTTTCTGGATGGATTCCATGTTTTCCATCTTACCCATGGGTTGCAGGCGGGCAAAATAGGCATTGGGGAAAGCCAGGATAATATGCAAATGCTTGGAATAAGGAAGATAATTCAGGAAGGCAAAAATACCGGCGATATGCAGCCACCAGGCCGTTCTCTCCATGATCTCCAGTCCGTTGTTGCTGACACCAATCAGAACAGGATGCAGGTATTGCGAGATAATAAAATTCCCGGTGGGGTGGGCTGCGTAATGTTCAACCCCTCTTGTTTGTAATAAGGTATCGCTTGCATTTAGCAAAAGGAATAATGACATTAAAACAATTTCAGTGACCAGGATATAATTCGCATCACTCCGAGGCCAGCCATCCAGGTCTTTGCTGATAAACCGTTTCAGTTTGATCCCATTCCTGCGGATCAAAAAGATAACACAGGCCAGCAGTACCAGCAGGGCCAGTACTTCAAACGCATTGATGAGAAAAGTATAGAATCCGCCTAAGGGAGCAGCAAATAAACGGTGTTTACCGGTGATGCCATCCAGTACGATTTCCAGCACTTCAATATTAATGATGATAAAACCGGCATACACTACAAAATGCAACAGGGCCACCAGCGGGTTACGAAACATTTTTTGTTGCCCGAAGGCGAGGAGCAGGAGATTTTTCCAGCGTTGTGGTTTATTATCGCTGAGATCTTCATCCCTGCCGAGTTGAATATTACGACTGATCTCTTTTACTTTTTTCGAAAAAAGCCAGACGGATACAGCACTGAGAAGGACAAACAAAATTTGTTGCGCAATTTGCATAGCATTCAATTACAAGTGCTAATTTACGGGTTGTACAGCAAACCCATCAAAGTTTACCGGTTTAAGACCTTATCAACCATGCCTTCAACAAAAAAATATATACTGGACCAGGCCACTGCCGAAAAAAAAATGAGAAGAATGGCGCTGGAGATCATCGAAAACAATATTGATGAAACAGGGATCATCCTGGCCGGTGTGCGGGAAAGCGGCACCGTGGTGGCCAAACATATGCAGGAACTT
>JAEUVP010000006.1 GCA_016786805.1 Chitinophagaceae bacterium
AGCCGTATGGTGGGATGACCAGTTGCTGGAAGAAAAGACAGGTCGTTTCAATCTTTCCTCACCCGGTAAGAATGCAATGCTGTCCAGTGCTGATTTTAACTGCCCGGGTGATGGCAGCATGATGCTGGATGGTAAAACAGGAAAGAAAGAAGATAACCGGCAAAACGGGGATGTTCATTTGGACAAAGCAGCCGGTCCTTTCTTTGAAGATGAATGGGATTTTGTGATTGATAATTACCTTGCCGGTGGCAATGATCCTTTTATTATTGATAGTATTGCTGGTCTCGCTGCTGTTCCTGCTGAGCGACCAACAAACGAAGCACCGCCGGTCAAACCGACGCCACCGGTGGAGACGGTAAAGACGGAACCAAAGAAAACGATCGCTGAACCAGCACCTGTTCAAAAAACAGAAGACCCGAAAACGGTGGTGAAGATTATAGAGCCTTTGAAGCCCACTACCATTGAAGAAAAATTTAGTACCCGGAAAAAAGTACTGACAACAGAAATTCCCGTTACCGGCGACTCCGTAGAACTCCGTTTTTATGATAATGCAGAAATCGATGGTGACTCCATCTCGCTATTCTTAAATGATAAACTGATCTACCAGCATATCCGCCTTACCGGCAATGCCTACTCCATCAAATTAGCAGTGAGTGACCTGAATGAAACCAATGAACTGATCATGGTTGCCGAAAACCTTGGATCTATTCCACCTAATACTTCTTATATGGTAGCCATTGTGGGTGAAAAACGCTACGAAGCAAGATTGGAAAGTACCGAAGGCAGCAGTGCCATGGTACGATTCGTAAAGAAGAGTCCTGTTTCAACAAGGAATTAAAGCACCAGCTCTGCCAGCACCGAAAAATGATCGGAGGCAAATCGGCCTTCCCAGGTTTGGGAGATCGTGGCATGGCTGAGTACTTTCCATTTCCCCTTTAAAAAAATATAATCAATAGGCTGATCATCCGTTTCTTTGGAACGAAAACCATTGAAGGTGCCGCTGGGACCATAATGCGGGGTTGCAGACATATCCTTTGAATCCAGCAAATGAATTGGATTGTTTTTATCTGTTACCACCTGTATGGGTTCGTCAGTTGGTTTGGCATTAAAATCACCAGTGATCACCGCAGGAGTAGTACCTGCTATCGCTTTTACTTTTTGCAGTAATAATAAAGCACTTTCTTTTCTTGCCACTTTGCCCATATGATCAAAATGGGTGTTGAAGGCATAGAATATCTTCTTTGTTTTCCTGTCTTTGAATTTTGCCCAGGTCACTATTCTTGTTATGGCCGCATCCCAGCTTTTACTGCCAGGCACTTCAGGTGTTAATGATAACCAGAACGTATTTGATTGCAAGACCTGTAATCTTGTTGTATCATAAAAGATCGCCGAGTATTCGCCCTTGGTCTTACCGTCTTCTCTCCCTACCCCAACAAATTTGAATTGAGGTAATCTTTCTCCCAGGTCCATCATCTGGCCATGTAAGGCTTCCTGCACACCGAGGAGTTCCGCTTTATGAAATAATACCTGCGATGCCAATTTATCTTTCCGGTACGGCCATGCATTCAGGCTGTCAGAAGCTACATTCAAACGGATATTGAACGTCATCACTTTCAAAGGTTGTTGTGCAAACAACACTGTTGTCATCATTAGTAAAGCAAACAATAGTATTCTCTTCATGGGCTAAAAATAGAACAGGTGTGGCAAAGCACCACACCTGTTTGATCACATTATCGTTATCCCTTATTTCAGTTTTTTAAGTATTTCCTCAATTGCCCTGTCCAATTGCGGGTCACGGCCATTGAGTTTGTCATCAAAACTGTTGATCACCTGGATATCCGGTTGCACACCATTCATCTCCAGGTCTTTCCCATCCAGGCTATAACAACCCCAGCCCGGCATGCGAACGGAAGAGCCATCCACCAAACCAACGCCGCTGGTGAAAATGATCCAGCGGTAAGTGCCATT
>JAEUVP010000208.1 GCA_016786805.1 Chitinophagaceae bacterium
CTGGCAGAAATGCTCCTGAAGAAATTACTGGTTATAAATTGCCGGTAGTCTGCATGGAACTCAACTCCTTTTTGCTGTATATCACCCGCATTGACAAAAAAATCAGCACCGCCTGCATCACGACGTTGTACCAATGCATCACTTAAATGAAAATAGAATCCAGTTAGCTCCAGGTTAAGTTTATTTTTAAAAAAGGAAGAACGCAGGGTGGATTCATAATTCCATCCCTGCTCTGCTTCAAGGTCAGTACTGATCACGCCAGTGGAAGGCAATACTTCTGCAATCGTAGGCGGAGAAAACCCTTTTGATATAGTAGCAACGAAAATGATCTTTTCATCGAAATTTTTCAGCAATGAAAATTTTGGTGCCAGTTCATTCCTGTACGTCCGGCTTTGCCGGGTAACAGGATACCTGCTGAGCCGGGTGATCTCCAGTTTTGTCCTGTTGATACTGGCACCTGCGAGAAAATGCCATTTATTGGCCAGTTCTAACGTAGACTGCAGAAAAATGATATACGCCTGGTTGTTGGTATCATCATTGGTTTGCAGGGTATCGGGATTGCCATTTTTGTTTTTAGATACTTGTGTGTTGAAATATCCTTGTTGAAACTCTCCACCCGCTACAACTCCCAGTTTCAAGCCCTTTTCTAAATAACTGGTATAATTAAAGACGGTTCTTCCGCCAAACGATGGCTCGATTCTTCTTTCATAGTTGCGGATGGCAGAATTTTTTACCTGTGTATAGCTGCCATATAATGTGCTTGTATTTTTAAGGCCATTGGCGATATACAACACATTCGTAAAGCCGGCTAACAGGTTTTTTTGAAAAATAGCTGCTTTTGCATTGACGGCGCTCGGAAAACCACCACCAGCTGGTCTGGCTGCTTTTGGGTCAGCAGTAAACTCTGCAAGTGTCAAAGCACCGGGTGTCTGGTAATACATATCGGTAAATAACAAAGAGGCCGTGAGGTCATACCGGTTTCCTTTCATGTTAGAGACCCAGGAAAAATTATCTCTTCGCATATTGGTCTGCACCCGGTAACCATCTGTTTGATTATGGGCATAGCTTACCTGCTGTTTGTTTTCCTTTTGCCCAAACCTTGCCGTGGCAAAAACGTTCTGCAAATTATAACTGCCGGTCGTGTATTCTGCACTCACGCCGGGCTTCCAGGCACCGTCGAAATTGTTTAATAAGATCAACCCGCCTGTACCTGCACCATACATACTGGCAGCGGGTCCTTTTACAACTGAAATATTGGAAAAATTATTCCAGGCAAATTGATTGAAGTAGGTATTACCACCAGGATCTGTGACTGGCATGTCATTCCAATACACTTTAATATTTCGGACACCAAAAGGAGAGCGGAGTGAACTTCCTCTTATATTGATACGGTAACTGCCGGGTGAACGTTCTTCCATTCTGACACCTGAAATCGCATTAAGGCCATTTACTAAAGATGTCTTATTGGAATAGTCTGCAATGGATGAAGATACCGTACTGATACTTACCGGCGAATAACGTACAGGCTTTATTTGTTCAAAAGCTTTTACCGTAACACTGTCCAGCACCTGGGTGCTGTCGGCTACCTGGGCATTGGAAAAAGAAGGAATAAATAATAACAGGAAATAAAAAATAGTACTGGCTTTTCTCATAGCATGGATCATTAATGGCTGCGCTAAGTTAGAAGGTTTTCTTTGTATCTTCAAACCATGAGATCAAAGAATAAGTTAGGACTCTTTTCCTTCACGATGATCGTCATCGGGTTGGTGATCGGTATGGGCATATTCAGAACCGCTGCTACCAGTGCCAAAGATGCATTGAATCCTTCGGTTTACTTCAGTGCCTGGATCATTGGTGGGTTGGTAGCATTATGCGGCGCATTAACCTACGCAGAAATTGGAAGCCGTTACCCGGTCACCGGGGGATATTATAAAGTATTTGCCAAAGCCTACCATCCCAGTATTGCTTTTGCGATCAATTGCCTGATCCTGGTCAGTAATGCTGCCAGTTTGAGCGGTGTGGCACTGATTGGCAGCGGATATATATTAAAGCTGTTTCCGGGAGAGTGGACGGATATTCATAAGGCCTTACTAAGCTGTGTGGCCATTCTCATCTTTTATGTGATCAACCTGCAGGGACTAAAGATGAGTTCCAGGGCGCAAAATATTCTCATGATCATAAAGATCACCATGTTGCTGGTCCTGATTGCTGCTTTGTTCTTCCCGGATCAGTATGCCGTGCAGACAACATTACAAGAACCTGCTGCTTCATCATTCAGTACGATGGACTGGATAAAAAGTCTCGGCATCAGCCTGATTGCTGTTTCATTTACCTATGGTGGCTACCAGCAGACGATCAACTTTGGTAATGAAGTGGAGAAGCCTGCTAAAAATATTCCCCGTGGTATTTTTATCGGTATTGCAGTGATCATCATACTTTATTTATTGGCCAATCTCAGTTACTATAATGTGGTGGGATTTGAACGGATGAAAGGAGAACGGGAAGTGGCTTATGTGGTGATCGATAAAATATTTGGCGAAAAAGG
>JAEUVP010000069.1 GCA_016786805.1 Chitinophagaceae bacterium
GATAATTCCGGACATTTACAGGGAAATGATGGAAGAAAAAAAGATCGTTCTCTTTGATGGGGTTTGCAACCTGTGCAACCGGAGTGTTCAGTTCATTATCAAACGGGACCGTCATAAACAATTTTATTTTGCCTCACTACAGGGGAAAACCGGGCAACAATTATTGGAACAGTTCCATCTCACGGCTGACAACCTCAACTCCTTTATATTGATAGAGAATGGGAAGCTGTATCAAAAATCATCGGCTGCATTACGGATCACCAGGAAATTAGGTGCTGCCTGGCCACTATTGTATGGATTTATTATTGTACCCCCTTTTATAAGAAATGCAGTATATTCTTTAATAGCTAAGAACCGTTATAAATGGTTTGGGAAAAGTGAAAGTTGCATGATACCTGCACCGGGGTTAAAAGAAAGATTTCTCGATTGACTCCTGTCAAATATTTATCTCGCCCTTCATATAAAACACACATTGACCACCCATGATCACCCGGTCACCTTTTTGTTCACAATAAAGATCCCCGCCTCTTTTGGAAAGCTGCTTTGCATTCATCACCTTTTTCCCGAGTTTATAATTCCAGAAAGGAATTAATTGCGAATGGGCTGATCCTGTAACAGGATCCTCATCAATACCCGCTGTGGGTGCAAAGAAACGGGATACAAAATCCACTTCCTTACCCGGTGCAGTAATGATGACCATACCACCGGCCCTTTTCATCAGAGTAAAATCGGGTTTGCAATTTTTTACATCTTCCTCATTGTGTAGTTCTACCAAAAAATCCCTGTGTTTATACACACTAACGATATCAGGGTTGCCCAATGAAGTGAGCAATTCCTCCGGGTATTCATCGATCCGTTCGGGTTTCCATGATGGAAAGTCGAGTTTAATAATTTCATCTTCGCGGCTTACATACAACGGCCCGCTTTTAGAGTGAAAAGTGATCTTCGGTTTTTTATACCCTAAGAATTCATATAAAACATAGGCAGATGCCAGCGTAGCATGACCACAAAGATTGATCTCCAGTTCGGGTGTGAACCAACGTATATCAAAATCATTTCCTTTTGCCACAAAAAAAACGGTTTCAGCCAGGTTGTTTTCCATGGCAATTTGCTGCATCAGCTCATCATCGATCCATTTGTCCAAGGGTATCACAGCTGCGGGATTGCCTGCAAAAACTTTATCAGCAAAGGCATCCACCTGGTACATGGTCAGTTTCATATCCAATTATTTATGGGTGTAAAATTGAGGCAGGGATATCTTATAACGAACAGCAATTACACGAATGGCAAAAATGAGCAGGATGCAGATCGCTTTGGAAATATTCTCATCAAGATTGATCTTCCTGAGCAGAAAATAAATTAACCCGCCGGCAATACAGGCCATCGCATAAATTTCTTTCCGGAAAAGCAAGGGAACATCGTTCAATAAAACATCCCGGATCACGCCACCAAAACAAGCAGTGATGGTTCCGAGTGCAATGCAGATACCGGTACTGAAATGCTTCTCAATACCCAGTTCAATACCGATAATAGTGAACAGCCCAAGTCCCAGCGCATCAAACAAAAATAAAGTGGTGGTGAATTGCTTTAAAAACCTGCCAAAGATCATCGTAGCAATCGCAGAAGAAAAAATAACGATAGTTGCCGTCTCATTTCTTAACCAGCCAACAGGAAGATTACCGATCAGTATATCCCGGAGTGTACCACCACCAATAGCGGTTACAAAGGATAATACCAATACCCCGAACGGATCCAGCTTCTTTTGCATAGCAAGAAAAGCACCAGAGACCGCAAAGGAGAACGTACCAAGCACATCAATGATGAAAAGAAAATTTGTTGGCATGTAGCTGGTTATGCTGACTGACTGAAAAAGATAATTATTCTGTCATCATTTGCTTGATCACCGCTTCAATCTCTTCGGCATTGGGCTTACTGAAATAATCACCATCACTTCCATAAGCAGGGCGATGTGCTTTACCGGTAATTGTTCTTGCGGCCACATCAAGGTATTTATAACCTCCTTGCTCTTCCATCACTTTATTGAACATATACGCAGCTGCTCCACCGGGCACATCTTCATCCACAAACACAATGCGGTTTGTTTTCTTTAATGACGCAAGGATCTTATGGTGAATATCAAAGGGTAATAAAGTCTGTACATCCACGATCTCGCAACTGATGCCCTGCGCATCCAGCACCGCTGCTGCTTCCTGCACAATACGAAGCGTTGATCCGTAGGATACAATAGTCATATCATTCCCTTCCCTGATCACTTCGGGTACACCAAGGGCAACAGTAAAATCTGATAAATTAGCTGGTAATTTTTCTTTTAAACGATATCCATTCAGGCATTCGATCACAATTCCCGGATCATTGCCTTTTAATAATGTATTATACATACCGGCAGCCTGTGTCATATTCCGGGGCACACAAACATACATACCACGGAGGGCATTGATCACCACTCCCATCGGTGAACCGCTATGCCAGATACCTTCCAGCCTGTGCCCCCTGGTGCGGACAATCAGCGGGCAGCTTTGTTTACCAAATGTTCTGTAATGCAGTGTGGCCACATCATCACTTAACGGCTGCAGTCCGTATAACAGGTAATCGAGATACTGTATCTCTGCGATCGGTCTCAAACCACGGAGAGCTAAACCAATTCCCTGGCCCATAATTGTTAGCTCACGGATACCGGTATCAAAAATTCTTTCCTCTCCGTGTTTGGCCTGCAAGCCGGCAAAGCCCTGGTTCACGTCCCCGATCAACCCCATGTCTTCGCCAAATGCCACTACTTTAGGATTGCTGCTGAATAATTGATCGAAATATTTATTCAAAATTTCATACCCATTGATCAGCGGTGCATCCTGTCCATAAACAGCTTCCATTACCGCTACATTCAAAGTACTCTTAGGCCCTTCATTATATAGATGAGAATTAAAAAATGCCTTATTCTCTTCCTGCAGGTCTTTATAATAATCTTTGATCCA
>JAEUVP010000084.1 GCA_016786805.1 Chitinophagaceae bacterium
CACTGAACCTTGTCTTGTTATTGGTAGCGCCATTTCTTGAAGCAAATAGTTCAAGATTGTAGGTTTTGCCTGCTGTAAGTCCTGTAATAGTAAGTGTTCTGTTGGCGGTATGGTAACTGGCAAACCTGCCCACTTCAGCCGGACACATTGTTACAGGGTAAGAGGTACTGTTATCAGCAATATTAGTCTGCGCATTCAATACTGCTTTTACAGTGGAAGCTGTACCATCAGCATACTTAAATGCTGCTGAACTCATACTTGACAATACGTTCCATGTATTCCAGGCAGTATTGGAGTAGGATGTGCCATTATTGATATTTACGTTAATATACTTCGTCGTCCCGGGGACTGGTGGCGGAGGTGGTGTTACCACGGCATTCACAGTTATCTTCACTTCATCAAAAGCCATGCTACCCTTATTATCTGTAACCGTTAACCGAAATATATATATACCTGCTGCCAAATTTGAAATTCCTGTTGCTGCTGTATTAGCGGAAGAAAAAGAATAAAGATCAGGTCCTGATACTTTAGCCCATGTATAAGATGCTATACTACCATCCGGATCGGACGCAATTCCGTTTAGAGAAACTGAATTTACAGGTAATGTAATAATTTGATCAACACCTGCATTAACTATAGGCAGCTGGTTTACCGGCACTACAACCCCGCCCCGGGTATATTGCAGCATCCACTCGTACACGTTCATATTATTTTCCCGGTAGTTGGGATCATAGCCTTTTGACCATACATCATGCCCTCCACCGGGAAAGAAAGAACCTTTTGCCTGGGGGTTCATTTTCGGCAGGTAAGCATTCAATTTATTGATCCAGTCATGCGTGTAAGCTACCGGGCAAATAGGATCACCTTCATTGTGAAAAGCCCAAACGGGAAGATTTTTACTGGCTATCATATTGACAAGGCCAATATAAGCAGGTGAATTACCACACATATTAATAGTAGCAGCCAGGCGACTGCTGCCCGTTACCGAGCCGGCGTATACCCAGGTATTGCCACCTCCCATGCTTAGTCCTGTAAGATATATCCGTGTTTCATCAATACGGTAATGAGAAACAGCATAATTGATCATAGCTTCTACCCCTGTTCCCGAATAGTCCTGTCCCGAGAACTGGGGAGACAATACAATAACTGAATGCTGCTGACCATTAACAGTAAAAGAAGTGGGGAAAGTGCCGTTCTTGATAAGCTTGGGTGGTCCATTTCTTGTTACCAAAGGAAGCGAAGCTGCTGACCCATTTCCTACTTCCCCGGCTCCGTGGAGAAAGATAAGAAGCGGAAATTTTTGAGTTGGATTAGCTGCATAAGATGGAGGCAAAGCCTCATAGAAGCCCCCGATCATAGAATGTACTGGTGTTACAACCGGAACTTGTGTATAATACTGGGCTTGGGCAGAAGAAAAAATCAATAAAGTAAGGGCATAAAGATATATTCTGCCGAAGGCATTTTTCAGGTGTCTCATGAATATTAGATTGTTAGATTAGCAAAGAAATAATAACTAAGAACAGCACCATTAAACCAAAATGATGCCACCATTTTTTTATTTGTTAAGAAATATATAACCCGGTCCGGCGGGTTATCCATCAACTTTTTTTGGAGGCAGAATAAAAAGAGGACTATAATTATATAAACAAGCCTAGTTATGTTCCTCGTTGCTACCGGATTTTACTCTTAAAAATAAATATCTCCCCTACCGCGGCAGTAAGTAAGGATTTCATAAATTTGAAAAGAAGAATCCCGGATCAAGAACAGATTTTACGCATACCTCAACTGTTTTCCGGGGCGATCAATAATAAAAGGTAAGGCTCTCACAGGGCCTTTTTATTTTTTAACCTCAAACCTTATACCATGGCTACCAAGTTTCAAACTCACCAGCAGGAATTCGAAAACGAAACCGGTCTTGACCCGAAGACGAATATTGATGCTTATATCCAGTTCTTCCAGGCTAAGCTGTTAGAGGAATTACTAACTCAGCAAAACACAAAACTGCAACAACTGATTGATGCCGTGAATAACAGGTTTTAAGTATCGTTGAACAATTCTGGTGTTTTCCCTTTATATAGTTATAATAAAGTCATCGAAGCTTAATAAAAATACCACTAAGTGGTTATTGACTTTAGTTAGTTGCTAAGTTACCTTCACATTCTTCCGTTCCTGCCATTAACCAAACCTTATTACCTATGTTGTTCAGGTCTCTTGAGTTTCTCAAGGAGCAGCTGAACCTGTATCTGGATACGTTTCCCCCGGACGATCCACAGGTCCCGAAGCCCATCGTGAAACTTGAAAATATTGCGTCACTCGATGAGCAGGCGATCAAGAATGTTGACAATATTCTTATCTCACTGGTCAATATAGCCGAAGAGACCACACTGAAAAATATCCCGCACTATGTTAAAGAATTCCCCAACACCGTTTACCGGAATCCACCTGTTTATCTTAATCTGTTTGTACTCTTTTCCGCTGTATTAAAAAAATATGAACATGGCCTGATCTTATTATCCCGTGTCATTCAATTTTTCCAGGGTAAACATTCCTTTGATCATAAAAACAGTTTTACACAGGTAAAAGGGCTGGAGGATTTCAGTATTATCATGGATCTGTACTCTCCCACTTTTGAACAAGCCAACTACCTCTGGAGCACCCTGGGCGGGAAACAGCATCCTTTTGTGTTATATAAGTTAAGACTAACAGAAATGCAGCGGGAAAGCAGAACTGAAGAAAGAGGCATCATCAAAGAAATACAGCTGAACGAAGAAACCCTTCAAAAAATAACATCCTGATACCTTATATGAGCAACACCCTTGTATACAGAACACTATTTGAAGTGAAGATCCTTCACCACTATTTTCTGAATAAAGCTACCCTGCTGTTTGACCTGATGGATATCAACAAGGAAAAAAAAGAAGTACTTAAAAAATATGATATCCGGAATTTTCTCTTCATTGAACCGACAGAGGCCTGTAAAAAAGTATTAAAGCAATACAGGTGTATTTTCAAACTTACTCCTACCGGTTTCCTGGTGGGTCTGCGTGCAGAAAAAACTGCTGCTGATAAATACAAGCCTGTCTTCAAACCAGAAGATACAAGCCGTTTCAGTTTTTTAGTTTATTTCACGGATTCCTTCTTCATTAATTATACAGCACTGCCTATGCGACGGCAGATCAGTGACCTTAAGGATAATATCAGCCCGGTCAATACAGTTTTCTATTGTCATAATCTTACTACAGGTTTTCCCAAAAAACATCCTTACCTCACAAAAATTGCCCCGGCATTTCAAAACGGTCAAACTGCTTCAGCAGGTGATATTATTGCTGATAATGATAATACGGCCACGCAGCTTTTTATTGCCAAAAAGATCACCAATAATGCCCCACCCCATGCTGACTGGACAAACGATACCCTGGTAAATGGTCAGCCTCTTCAATATACCGGCATCAGTGACCTGGTGCCGGTATTCACTGACTTGGTGCGTTTTAATTCCGGCAAAGAACAGGCGGATATAACCGTCACAATTACCAATGCTGCGGGAGAAGAAATATCCATAAAGACTGAATTCATAAAAGATAAAAAAGGTAATGACCCTGAAAAAATTGTAGCCCTCGCAGATATTCATTTACTACCTGAGGGGCTTTATACCATAAAGTTTGAAGATGCTGCTGTTAATTATAAAAAAGAGTTCCGCTTTTTCCGTACGGAACAGGCAGTTTCAGCAGATATGATCATCGATCTTTCTTTAAAAAGCAACCTGGCAGTCTATAATATGACCGACAATACCGATGTATTGAAAGACCAGGTGTATGAGATACGTTTCAAAAACAGGATGACCATCTGGCAATATAGAGGAGATAAGTTTGGAGATACTTCAGTAACAGGGCCTCATCCGCTTACCCGGCTGGGATATATCAATGCCGTGGTAAAAGATAAAAACAATAACGATGTCGATGACCTGCCCAACCCCTCCGTACAAATGGTAAAAACAACACATCCCCCTGGCAACGCAACTGTTTATAATACTATATCTGAAATTTTTATCCATTAACAATAAAACTTCATCGCCATGGCTGCGCCTTACAAAACCCCCGGTGTTTATATAGAAGAAATATCAAAGCTCCCGCCTTCAGTAGCGCAGGTGGAAACAGCAATACCTGCCTTTATTGGATATACTGAGAATGATATGTATAATGGCTCCACGTTGGTGGCCAGGCCCAAACGGATTAAGTCATTGGCCGAATATGTTGAGATATTTGGCTTTCCCAAACCAACAAAATTTAAAACAACGGGATCCAACGGGATTAAAATAAAAAAAGAGAACGGCGAGTACAAACTGGATGCAGACCTGGAGAATCCTTTTGATAAATTACTCTATTCGCTTTATTACAGCCTGCAACTCTTTTTTGCCAATGGCGGTGGTCCCTGTTACATTGTTTCCGCCGGTAAATACAAAGCCAATGGAGGTGCCACCCAACTGGAATTACAAGCTGCCCTTGATGCAGTGAAGAAAGAAGATGAACCCACCATGATCATCTTCACTGACTCTGTTGCCCTCAATGACTCAGGCTTTCATGGCTTATACCAATTAGCATTGGCACAAGCGGCCGAATTAAAAGACCGGGTGGTAGTGATGGATACCTACATCAATGATTTCAGTGATCTGTCAAAGCCATTCAGTCATGCAGACATAGGTGAAAAATTCAGAAATGGAATTGGGAATAATTTTCTCAGCTATGGTGCCTCCTATTTCCCCTGGTTAAAAACAAATCTTGACTACTACATTGACGAATCCGATACATCTGTGCTGCAGGGAACAGGCATTACAGATACTGATTTTGAAACTGCAACGGTACTAAAGAAATTTCCTGTGCTGCCAGCCACACAACTCACCCCGGCTGAATCGGCAAAATCACTCTATCACAAAAACAGTGTTATCTACGCATTGATAAAAAAAGAGATTGAGAAATTCAAACTCATACTTCCACCTTCTTCTGCTATTGCTGGTATTTATGCCATGGTGGACAATACTAGAGGAGTTTGGAAAGCACCTGGTAATGTCAGCCTTAACCTGGTAAAAGAACCAATGGTAAAAATTGATGATGAAGACCAGCGTGAAATGAATGTATCCACCACTGGTAAATCAGTGAATGCGATCCGGCAATTCTCTGGCAAAGGCACATTAGTGTGGGGAGCCCGGACATTAGCCGGTAATGATAATGAATGGAGATACATTTCTGTCCGTCGTTTCTACAATATGGTGGAAGAATCTGTTAAGAAAGCATCAGAGCCCTTCGTGTTTGAACCCAATGATGCCAATACCTGGGTAAAAGTAAAAGGCATGATCGAGGCATTCCTGACCTTACAATGGAGGGCCGGGGCTTTAATGGGTGCAAAACCGGAAGAAGGTTTCTTCGTACATGTTGGGCTTGGCGAAACGATGACGGCACTGGACATCTTTGAAGGAAGAATGATCATTGAGATCGGTCTCGCTGTTGTCCGCCCGGCAGAATTTATCATCCTGCGCTTCTCCCACAAAATGATTGAGTCATAAAATAAATCCTGCAAAATGGTATTATCAAATATTAAAACCCCCGGTGTATACGTCGAAGAAGTTCCTCTCTTTCCTCCATCGGTGGCACAGGTGCCAACGGCTATCCCTGCTTTTGTTGGTTATACCCAGTTTGCCAAAGATCCGGACGGCAATAGCCTGGCTAAAAAACCAACTAAGGTCAATTCCCTGCTGGAATTCAGTACTCTCTTTGGAAAAGCATATGACCCTGTTCAATATAAGATACTGCTGAAGGATTCCAAAGAGACCGCTTCGATAACGCCTGACAAGCAGTTCTATCTGTACAACGCTTTGCGGCAGTTCTATGACAATGGCGGGGGTGAATGTTATATTGTTTCTGTTGGTCTTTTCACAGATGAGTTCAAAGCATCACTATTTGCAGAAGGGATAGCAGAATTAAAAAAATATGACGAACCCACTCTTATAGCCTTTCCTGATGCCGTGGCATTGCTAGATGGCGGAAATTTGCCAGATTATGCTTCTGTAGCCGATCTTCAGAAACAGGCCATGGCTCTTTGCGCTGACATGCAGGACCGTTTTACGATCATGGATCTGGTGGAAGGTAATAAACCCATATCAGTTGCTCTTGACCCGGTTCAGAATTTCAGGGACAATGCTGGCGTAAATGCACTTAGTTATGGTGCTGCTTACTATCCCTGGGTGGTCACCAATTATGAAATTGATTTCAGTTTCCGTCAATTGTTCATTGCAAAAGAAACTCCGGCTAATTCACCAGCTCTGACTTTTAACAATCTCCGGGATGATTACAGCAAGGATGATAGTGAAAAACTATTAATCACTGCTTACGAAAATAAAGCCGCCCTGACCGACGCTTTTATCAATAAGCTGTATACAGATGCAGATAAAAGAAAAGCCTTTACTAAACAGGGTGTTGAGTTCCTGAAAACTGAATTACAGGTCCTGGAAGCTGCTGTACTTGAAAGTGATGGCACTACTCACAAGGATACATTAAAAGCATACCTGGATCAGCTGGCAGCAATGGTGGCCACCTTTCCAAAAGTAGCAGCAGATTTTGCTGCAGTGCCTGACAATGTCAAAAAAGAACTGGTGGATGCTTATAAGAATGATCTCAGTTTTATCAAAACCATTCAGCTGCTGATTGCTATCGAAAAAGACCCGGAAACATTAGATAATACTGATCGCACCGCTAACAGTCTTACCACTACTGTTTATAAAGAGGTACTGACTGACTGGACTGGCGGAGTAGCCCTTGCAGATCTTGACCTTACTGAATTAGATCCTTCCATGGATACTACGAAATATATTGATACCAAGGCTGGTACTCTTGTTATTCTCAAAGACCTCAAGAGAAAGATCACCGGAAGTATTCTTGGCATCTATGAAAACCTGTTCTATACCGAAAAGCAGGCGGAGAGGACATTATTCACACAACACAGCTTCCTCAAGGGTCTTGCTGATAAACTAAAAGAAAAAGTAAGAACGATTCCTCCTTCCGGAACTATCGCCGGCATTTATACGATGGTCGATAATACACGAGGTGTGTGGAAGGCGCCTGCTAATGTTAGTATCACGAGCATTATTGGTCCTGCTGTAAAAATTGATAATAAAGAACAAGAACAACTGAATGTACATTTTACCGGTAAGTCAGTGAATGCCATCCGTTCTTTTACCGGTAAAGGAACATTGGTATGGGGAGCCCGGACCTTGGCTGGTAATGATAATGAATGGCGCTATATACCCGTCCGCAGGTTCTTTGTGATGGTGGAAGAATCCGTGAAAAAAGCTACAGAACCTTTTGTATTTGAAAACAATGATGCCAATACCTGGATCAAAGTGAAAGTGATGATTGAAAACTTCCTGACGCTGCAATGGAGAGCAGGCGCCTTACAGGGAGCAAAACCGGAGGATGCCTTTTTTGTTCATGTGGGTCTTGGCGAAACAATGACAGCGGATGATATCCTGAACGGAAGGATGATCGTGGAAATAGGAATGGCTGTTGTGAGGCCGGCCGAGTTTATCATACTCCGCTTCTCACATAAGATGATGGAAAAATAATTCAGAATCAATTTTATCTCTTTTAAA
>JAEUVP010000105.1 GCA_016786805.1 Chitinophagaceae bacterium
CTGTCCACGATACGGACATTATATTGCTTCGTATGATAAAACTCGCTGCCATCATATACCAGTGCACTCCAGCCATTATCACTGGCACTGTGGCTCTCCCTTAAAGAAGAAGCTATGAACTTGAAGCCGAATTTTTCTTTCATTTGTTTGAACACATCTTTGAAACCATCCAGGTGCAATTCACCCTTGGTCACATCAGTATTCGCTGCTTTAAAGCCAAGGGTTGTATCAGCATCTTCTTCATTACCGATACATACATCCACGTATTGACAAAGTTTGGTCATCACTTCTCTTGCTTTTTCTTTACTCCACAACTTCTTCCGGTAGTTCAGGTCAATACTGGTGGTGATGCCTTTGGCTTTAGCCGCTTTCAATGCCGCTTCGGTTAATGCTGCAGCTTTATCACTCAATGCAGGGGTAATACCCGTAGTATGAAACCAGGAAGCTCCCTCCAGTATTTTATCAAAATCAAATTCACTGGCGTCCACATCAGCAATAGAAGCACCGGCACGGTCATATACCACCTGTGAAGCCCTCATAGAAGCACCTGTCTCCAAAAAATAGATACCAAGCCTGTCGCCACCACGGGCAATGAATTGGGTATCCACCCCATAACGGCGCAGGTGATTGATAGCTGCCTGTCCGATCGGGTTATTAGGCACTTTGGTTACAAAGGTCCCATTCAGACCATAATTGCACAAGGCAGCAGACACATTCGCCTCACCACCGCCATACGTAATATCAAATGTATCGGCCTGTACAAAACGTTTGAAGTCGGGAGTGGACAAGCGCAACATGATCTCTCCCAGTGTTACAACTTTCTTTGACATACTATTTTATTTATACTTTTTATGTTTATGATTGAAAGATACATCATGGCCTGCCAAATCATCCCTGCCACAGGGACTTTTGCCCGGATATTTTTCCGGGAACGATGCCACGGCTTATACAGTAACAGGTTTTATAACTGCGGGTTGCACATCCAGTTGCCAGTTGAAATACTCCCTGTTATTATTAAAGCAAATATCCTGTATCACTTTACCCACCCATTTCACATCATTGGGCAGTTCACCGTTTTCAATTTCATCGCCAAACAGGTCACATAATATCCTTCTGAAATATTCATGCCTTGGAAATGACAGGAAACTCCTTGAGTCAGTCAGCATACCAATGAATTTGCTGAGTAATCCCATATTACTTAGTGCATTGATCTGTTTTGTCATGCCATCCCGCTGATCAAGGAACCACCAGGCAGAGCCCCACTGTATCTTACCCGCTGCTGATCCGTCATTGAAATTACCGATCATCGTTGCCATCAATTCATTATCGGCAGGATTGAGATTGTATAAAACTGTTTTGGTTAATTTATTATTACTGTCGAGCTTATCTAAGAATTTCGCCAATGCTTTTCCCTGGGAAAAATCACCGATGGAATCCCAGCCGGTATCAGGTCCTAACGTTTGCAGCATTCTTGAGTTATTATTCCGTAATGCACCGAGGTGGAACTGTTGTACCCATCCTTTTTCCCAATCCCATTCTGCAAAATGGATCAGCATCGCCGATTTGAATTTGCGTTGCTCGGTTTCATTCAGTTCGCGGCCACCATGTATCTTGGTGAAAATGGCATCAATTTCTGAACCGGTAAAGTCTTCAGCATATATCTCTTCCAGCCCGTGATCAGATACGCCGCAACCCATGGAGGCAAAGAAATCGTGGCGGTTTTGCAAAGCATATAAGAAATCATCGAACGATGAAATAGCAATATTAGTCATTGCAGATAATTTATTCAGGTAGGCGTTGAATTTCTCGGCGCTGCTAACATTCATCGCATTATCTGGGCGGAAAGCTGGTAAGATCGGTTTTTCAAAACCATCCTCTTTGATCTTCTGGTGATATTCCAGTGAATCGACGGGGTCATCGGTCGTACAGATCAGGGTTACATTCATTTTGCGCAATAAATTCCGCACGGAATACTCAGGTGTTTGCAACTTAGCAGTACACTCATCATATATCCGGCGGGCTGTATCACCGTTCAAAATATCATTGATACCAAAATATCTTTTCAGCTCCAGGTGTGTCCAGTGGTACAATGGATTTCTTAAGGTATAAGGAACCGTCTCGGCCCATTTTTGAAATTTTTCCCAATCGGTTTTATTCCCGGTGCAAAAACTTTCATGCACACCATTGGTCCGCATAGCCCTCCATTTATAATGGTCACCATATAACCATACCTGTGCCAGGTTTTCAAATTGTGTATCTTCTGCAATCTGCTGTGGTGGCAGGTGGCAATGATAATCTATGATCGGCATGTCTTTCGCATATTCATGATAAAGACGCTGTGCGGTTGCTGTTTTCAGGAGAAAATTCTCATCCAGGAATTGTTTCATACAATTGCTTTAAAAATTAATTGGCCAGCCCTTGTTTCTCATGGCATCGCCTGTTGTGTCATTCACCCTGCCTACCGGCAGGCAGGTTCATCGTTGGTTCGCTGTTCAGCTATTATAAACTAACACCCCGTTTCCAGGGGATAAAATCATCCTGGTTCAGCAACACCGCTTTGGGTATTATTTCACCGCTTGCTGCTTTAATACAATACTCCAGTATCTCTTCTCCCATTTCTTCAATGGTCTTCTCACCTTCTATCACCGGGCCGGTATCAATATCAATAATATCACCCATTCTTTTTGTCAATGCACTATTAGTAGATACTTTGATCGTCGGACAAACAGGGTTACCGGTTGGCGTTCCTAAGCCGGTTGTAAACAAGATCAGCGTGGCACCACTGGCAGCTTTGCCTGTTGTTGCTTCCACATCATTGCCGGGTGTACATACTAAACTCAGCCCTGGTTTTGTAACCGGTTCTGTATAATCCAGTACATCAACTACAGGTGATGTACCGCCTTTTTTGGCAGCGCCGGCACTCTTGATCGCATCCGTTATTAAACCATCTTTTATATTCCCCGGTGAAGGGTTCATTGAAAAGCTTGACCCTGCATTCACTACTTTTTCTTCATAGCCACGCATCAGCTTCATGAATTTTCGGGCCGTAGGTTCATTCACAGAACGATCCACCAGTTCCTGCTCCACACCACACAATTCAGGAAACTCAGCTAATAATATTTGCCCGCCCAATGCAACGACAAGGTCGGAACAATATCCCACAGCAGGATTGGCTGATATGCCGCTGAATCCATCACTTCCGCCACATTTTACACCGATGCATAATTTATCAAGTGGGGCTGGCTTTCTTTCCAGTTTATTGATCTCCACCAATCCTTCAAATGTTTTACGGATCGCTTCTGCAATTAACTGCTCTTCGCTTTGTGATTGTTGCTGTTCAAAAATATGTATCGGTTTATCGAAATTGGGATTATGTGCTTCCAGGTCTGTCATAAAATCCTGAACCTGTAAATTCTGGCAACCCAGGCTTAATACAGTTACGCCACCCACATTAGGGTGATCGGCATATGCAGCCAATAGCTTACTGAGGATAGCAGCGTCTTGCCGTATACCTCCGCAACCACCCTGGTGATTCAGGAATTTTATACCATCTACATTTTTAAAAGGACGGCTCTGTTGCACTGCCGATGGCATAAGATCAACCTTATCAATCGTTTCACCATTCTGAAATGCTTTCAGTAACTGGCTGGTATATTGTTTGTATTTATCTGTCACCGCATAGCCTAATTCGTTCTGCATCGCTTCCCGGATCACATCCAAGTTTCGGTTCTCACAAAAAACGGTGGGGATGAATAACCAGTAATTGGCAGTACCCACCCTTCCGTCATTCCGGTGATAACCATTAAAAGTTCTTCCACTAAAGCGGGATACATCCGGAGCCTGCCATTCAAACTTCGCATTGCGGTAATCATAGGGTTCAGCGGCATGCTTTGTATTCTCCGATGCCATGCGGCTGCCTTTCACAATATTCAGTTGTGCTTTTCCTACCAGCACTCCATACATGATGATCGCATCACCGGTCTTCATATCCTGTGTAAAAAATTTATGCTTGGCCGGGATATCTTCCTGCATCGTAAATTCTTCGCCGTTGTAAGAAACAACAGCTCCTTTACTGAGACTTGTCAATGCCACCAGCACATTATCTTTTGGATGTACTTTTAAAACCGACTGCTTCATCTCGTCATTTCATTTTGTTGCTGGGCTTGTTGCAGCGTTGCCACCACTCCCCTATTCATTAATTTATTCAGTGCTTCTTCCACTGCCGCAGCTAAACCCGGTAGCAATGAAAGATCAGTTTCCCACAAACTTTGATCTGCCAGCACTGCTTTTACCAGTTTATTGGTATCGCTTTGTTGCCAGTATGTAGCTAACTGGCCAGCCTGCGGATCCTGCACCGGATATTTATTCCCATTCGTATTGCCACTATAAACGTTATCCTTTCCTGCCTCCGCTTTCATAAACAAAAGATAGCCTGCAAATCCCAGTGCCATCAGTTCAGGTGCAGCGGTATGCTTTTCATAATGCTTCAGCAATAAAGGTACATTCCGCATTTTCATTTTAGAAGTGTAATTCATTGTAATGCTGATCCATTTATGATCAAGAAACGGGTTACTGAAACGATCCATAACGTTGCCGGCAAATATATAAGCCTCTTCGTAGCCTATCATATCACCCGACATTACGGAAGCAATCTCCTGCGTCATTAATCCATGAATATAAGAAGACATCCTTTTATCCTGCATCGCTTCTTTCACTGTTTCAAAACCGGCCAGGAAAGCAAGGCCACAACTGAACGTATGTGTTCCGTTTAATAAACGAAGTTTTAACTCACGGAATTTTGTAATATCTGCAGCGATCACAGCCCCTTTATCTGCCCTGGTAAATGACAAAATTTCTTTTACCCGCTGGCTGCCCGATTCAATGGCCCATAAACGGAAACATTCCGACATGATCATCAGGTCATCTGTATAACCTAATTTTTTTCCTGTTGCTATTTTATCATCCCCAACCAGTTTACCCGGAACAATCCGGTCAACCAGCGAATTACAAAAATAATTAGCTGTTTCCAACCAGTTGATGAATTGCTGCTCCAGTTTATTCTTTGTTGCCAGCTCCAGGACAATGGAACGAAGCAAGGTGCCGTTGCCGGAGATCAGTTCCGTTGGCACGATCACCATCCCGCTTTCTACAGCACCATTAAATGCGTTATACCGCTCCCACAGGAAAGCCAGTAACTTACCGGGAAACGATGAGGGCGGCCGATCTGTTACTTTATCACCACTCATCACTATACCCACTTCTGTAGTATTGGATATGATCACCTGCATTTCTGGACAATGAGCATATTCCAGTATTTTATTCCAATCTTCTTTTGCAGATAATACCTTGCTGATGGAAGAATTGATCACCGCCTCTTCCACCTGCTGCCCGTTCTCAATTCCCCGGATACATTGGGTAAATAATCCATCCTGCTGCGCAAATTCATCAGTACCTCCGCTGGAGGTAGATTTCACCACTACTACCCGGCCATTAAAAATCCCCTGCCGGTTGGCTTTATCAATAAAGTAATCCGGCAAGCCTCTTAATAAAACACCTGTTCCAAACTGTAACACCTTTTCCGGTAATGAAAATAACTTCTCTTCGGGTATGATCAGCCCGGTTTGCGTTTGTATATTCTTTATCGTTGCTTTCGATAATTGCATAATTAATCCATCACAGGGTTCCACCTGTTTTTAAATACCCAGTTAACAGTAATATCAGCAACTTTCACATTAGCCGGAAGATTATTGCTGTACCAGCCAAAATCATTTCCACCAATGCGGCTACAGTTATAATAATATATTCTCTCGCCCCAATTGATGGTGTTACTCGTCGGCACCCTGTATATCGGGGTATCCTTCATGTTCTTCGCAAACAAACAATTGACGAGGTAGAATTGTGCTTCACGATGATAACGGCCCAGCATAAAACCATCAAAGCCGGAGAATTTACAATTCAGCAATACCGTCTTTGAATCGGGGTTGCCCGAACCATCATGCCAGATAGCGGCAGGACCGCTATGTGCAATGAATTCACAGTTCTCTGCCCAGGCCCATCCGCGGGGACAATAAAAATCAACCCCGCCTTCCATGATACAGTCTTTAAAATACCACATGCCGTTGTATATTTCCCAGGGACTGACGGTATCACCACCGTAAGAACGGAAGCGGCAGTTCACTGCTTTTAAACGGGTGGCCATATTCATAGTGCGTAATGCCATCTGGTGACCGTCCTTTCTAAGTTTTTTTTGTTTATTGAGTGAAGTATCAGATGCACACCAGATCGTTCTTTCTGTAAAATCAAATCCATAATTATTCGTGACCGTAAGATTCTTTAGCGTAATATCATTGGCGCCGATATTCATAGTGGCAACGCCCCAGTCATCGGTGTGACCGCAGCGCCATTCGTCCCGGGCAATAGCAGCGAGGATGATCGTTTTCTCCCTGTCTTCTCCCTCGAAGATCACATTCTGTTTCTCGATATACAGTTTCTCCGCATAGGTTCCTTGTTTTATACGGATCACTCTTGGAACCTCAGAAGAATCCGAAAGGCTGTTCAGTGCACCCTGTATCGTCTTATAATTTCCGCTGCCGTCGGCGGCAACGGTGATAATTTGTTGGGGTAGGGATATAATTCCAGGTTGTGCTGAAACGCCAAGTTGTATCAGCAACAACCCCAAAAGGGAAGAGATTATTATATTGGTTTTTCCATTCATTTCTTCGGTTGCAAGAGCCATTTTACTAAATCTTCGGCAGCCTTGTAATTTTCATACTCAACAGGTAGCTTCCTGCCATCCACATATTCATTATATAACCAGGGATCACCAACAGCCAACACAGCACCTTTCCCGTATTTTGCTGTAGCGATGATCACATCGTTATCTTTTGTTACCAGTGCTCTGGCCGGGTTTTTTATTTCCAGTACACTCAGTTCTTTTAAAAACATCTTCTTCGTAGTGCGAAAAACAGCATTATTATCACCGGGCAATACTTCTCCTTGAGGGTATGTATCATTCTTTACCATGTTGATACTCTTATCTGTAAACTTTATACCGAAAACGGCAGCTAGTGTATTAAAATGTCGCAGGTCGCAATTATTACTATCATTTGCCATAAGCAGCAATGTACCGCCTGCCTTTACCCAATCACTGATTGCTTTGACGTCTTTCGCAACAACATAATTCGGATTGGGATTATCCCGGATGTGATCAGGATCGACGATAATATAAACGGATGCTCCTTTAAGGTTTGCCGCAGTTGGTGCTGCATCTAATGAAGAAAGCTTAGCACCGTTCTTTTCAAAAATACTTCCCAGTGTATTAAAGCCGGGGTGTGATCTTTCTTCCCAGGTATAATGCCAGTAACCCATGTTACCAGCTGTATTCTTTCTTTTTTCGCTGTTAAAATATCGATCCAGTAACACGGTTTTACCTTTCCCGTTTTTCAATGACCCATTGATCTCCATTTCCCCGGCGGCTTTGATAAAAGCACCCATGCCTTTCGGGTCATTCACAATCACTTTTTCCCGCATGTAATATTCAAAACTTCCATCGCGGTAAGGATTGCCACCTAATCCCGAAACAGATACTGTTCCATATAAATTTGTCTGACCATTCTCTACTTTGATGAATTCCTTCACGATACCATCCCAGGCTTTCTTCGCAATGGAAAACTTAGCGGCCGGAAGATACCCTTTACGAACACCTTTTGCGATAGCATAGGTCAATTGGCAACTGGCTGATGCTTCAAAATAGTTTTTTTCTTTTCCGGGGCCGTCATAATTCAGTATATCATACCAAAGTCCTGTTTGTTTGTCCTGTACTTTCTCAACAGCTGTTACCAACCGATTCAGGATATCGATGAGTTTCTTTTTCCCGGGGTGATTAGCAGGATACCAATCCAGTGCATCCACGATAGCATTGGAATACCAGCCGATAGCCCTTGCCCAGAAAAGTGGTGATTGCCCGGTGGTCTTATTCGCCCATTGTTGTTGCTTACTTTCATCCCATGCATGATAGAGCAATCCCGTTTTGGGATCTCTTGCATGTTGTTCCATCCAGGCGAACTGGTTGGTAATATCATTAAAAGCCGTATCATCCTGCATGAGGTTGGAATACTCGGCGTAGAATGGTGCTCCCATGTATAATCCATCCAGCCACATCTGGTAAGGATATATTTTCTTATGCCAGAAACCACCTTCATTGGTACGGGGATGGGTACGCAGTTGCTCTCTCAACATCTTTGCAGCTTTCAGGTACTTCTCTTTTCCCAACACCCGGTAGAGCAACAGCACCAGTTTACCATTATTGATATGATCTATATTGTACTCATCAGGTTTATAATCCTTAATACTGCCATCTTCCTGTACATAAAAATCCATCAGGTGCTGGATATAATTGAAATAGCGAACATCTCCTGTATTCTGCCACACCCTTTCACAACCTTTTAATATCACTCCCATATCATAGCTCCACCTGGCCGGCTTATTTCCAAAGGAGAAGGAGTCTTTCCAAAGCGTCATGCAGGTAGCAATCATCTGTTCAGACAATGGCTTTTCCTGTGCTTTCCCCTGCAGCGATGCAGTCAATAATAGTAAAAGGAAGATTTTTTTCATTTGATGATCACTGATTTTTCACTGGCACCCAGTTCGTAAGAAATGTTGGTTTTCGCTTTTGTTCCGTCAGTCTTAGTAACGGATATGGTATTTGTTCGGTCTCCACTGATCCTGAATAATAATTCTGCTCCCTCTTTATACGTGATATTTTCAAACAGCAGTTTATC
Organism: Chitinophagaceae bacterium; assembly: GCA_016786805.1. Taxonomy (GTDB): domain Bacteria; phylum Bacteroidota; class Bacteroidia; order Chitinophagales; family Chitinophagaceae; genus CADEDV01. The sequence continues at coordinate 8,781 of JAEUVP010000105.1, forward strand.
ACTTTGCACCACATCAATAACCGGGTTGGTTTCTTTACTGATGATCTTTATATTTTTAAAGCTGATACCGGTGGCCTCCTGTATATCGATCCCTTTGTCGGCCTGTAGTACCATATTTTCGAGTACAATATCTTTTACATGCATTTCGGGCAAGCCTCTTACAAAAATTCCCTTCGCTGCACCATTGCAGTACACATTGCTGATATGAAAATTCTTAAAGACAGGTGTTGTTTCATCTACGGGTTTAAAAACCACTGGTGGCAACTCTCTTTTTTCGCCAGCCAATGGCACAGGGTCTTTCGCCATATAGTACATATCAAAGAGAATGGCTTCTCCGGGAATATCTTTCATGTAGATGTCCTTAATGAAGATATTCTCCACCACACCACCACGGCCGCGGGTTGTTTTAAACCGAAGACCGATATCTGCGCCAACGAACGTGCAGTTGCTGACATAAATATTTTTTGCGCCGCCACTCATTTCACTGCCGATGACAAAACCTCCGTGGGAGGAATAAACAGTGCAGCCCCTGATGATCACATTCTCAATCGGCATTCCCCTTTTTCTACCTTCTGCATCACGACCGCTTTTCATACAAAGAGCATCGTCACCCACATCAAATACAGAATTTTCGATCAGTACATTTTTACAACTTTCTGCATCAATACCATCACCGTTCTGTGCATACCAGGGATTTTTTACGGATACATTTCTAACGGTCAGGTTCTCACACATCAGCGGGTGCAGGCACCAGGCGGGTGAATTTTGAAACGTAACCCCTTCCAGTAACACGAATTTGCAACTGGTCAGCAATACCAGGTTGGGACGAAGAAAATCTTTGATGCTTTCATAAAAGGCCGCATCTTTTTCAGGAGAAAGCTGCCCGGGATTGGTCATTTTGTTTCCTTTTAAAAAAGATTCAGAAGGATACCACGTTTTTTTATCTTCACTTAGTACCCCGCCGGAAGCCACCAATTTTTTCCATTGACTTGCTGTGAGTTTATCACTTTTGACCGCTCTCCATGCATCCCCATTTCCATCAATGATGCCTTTACCCGTAATAGCAATATGAACAGCATTGGTAGCAGAAATGGGGGACTGATTTCTCATCTGGGGCAGGCCTTCCCAATTGGCTTCGATTAACGGGTACTGTGATTTATCATCCGTAAATAATAATGTAGCGCCATTCGCCAGGTGAAGATTTACATTACTTTTTAATACAACGGGCCCTGATAGCCATAAGCCCGCCGGAATCAACACCACACCACCGCCTTTTTTAGTACAGGCATCAATAGCAGCATTGATTGCCTTTGTGTTGAGTGTGTACCCATCAGGTACCGCTCCGAATTTTTTAATACTGGTTGTATCTTTTTTAAATTTGGGTGCAACGATAACAGGCAATTTACCACCGAACTGGCCCGCAGCATCACTTACAAGGAATGCAATAAACAATAGTGAAAGTATCTTCTTCATCATGACAAGTTAATCGTTGAAATAAGAGGCAAAATAGCCGTTCATCCCTCTACAATTTTACCTCTAAACCCTATCATTTTCAGTGTTTTGGACTTTGTTTATTTACGCAATCGTTGCCGGGAACGGTACCGGTTTTGTTTCGTTTTTTCAGTACTTGCCATCAGCTAAATTTTACAGCTTGCCGGGCCAGCAATACCCATTTTCTCCCCTTTTTTTGAAAAACAAGCAGTATCCGCAAATGAACATCTCCTGGCTTCCCACCATCATTGGTTTTGGCGGTCAACACATGTCTTACCACAGCCACTTTCCCGCTTACGGAAATAGTTTGTTCTGTGAGGTCAATCGTTACAAAATCAGACTTACCACTTGTCAGTTTTTCAACAAACTCTTTTTTATCATCAATATGGCCGCCGCTATGCCCATAACTGAGTTGTTCTGATACACCGCTTTCCAGGTCAGCCTTGTTACCGTCCACCATAGCTTTGCGTAATTTTTCCACAGCATTGGCCACTGCTTTTTCCTGTTTGTCTTGCGCTGTTACAAACGGGCAGATAAAAAGTAAAAGAATAATAGAAGAAAAGAATTTTTTCATTTTAAAGATTTTAGAACCTGTTTGCCATTGGCACCAGGTCTGTTAATTCGGAAATTTTTACTGGTCTTTTTAACTGGATACTTTTCCGGGCCGCAATACCAATTAATATAGACATTGCCCCTTCACGGGTACCGGCCATTACATGATGAGGGTTATCATTTATATCAGTGAATATTCTTCGCTGCATACGGATATCACCACCACCATGGCCCCCTTTTATTTTTGGCGTGGTATATACT
>JAEUVP010000210.1 GCA_016786805.1 Chitinophagaceae bacterium
TTGGTGGAGAGATTAGGCGGCGGCAAAGAAGATTCTGTAAATATTCAGCGATACAAAGGTTTGGGAGAAATGAATGCCAACCAGCTTTGGGATACAACCATGAACCCCGGAACAAGGACTTTAAAGCAGGTTACTATTCAAAGTGCCCTGGAAGCTGACCGTATTTTCAGCATGCTGATGGGTGATGAAGTGGCTCCCAGGAGGGAATTCATCGAAAGCCATGCGAAATATGCCAAGCTGGATGTATAGGCTTAACTATTTACAAATAAATGACTTAGCTCCGACGTGTCGGAGCTTTTTTATGCCTGTTTAAAAAAATTGCCCTCTGAAACCCTCCGGAATCCGTAATTTCAGCCTTTACTAACTCAAAAACTATTGACCATGTCTGATGTAAAAATCACCGCCTACAACGTAAAAACGAAAGAAAAGGGAGTTGAGATGCTGGATGCTGTTATCACAAAGACAGCCAAAGGTGCTTATATGGCCCAGGGCAATGACGGAAAAGGAAACAAACTCACCACCCTGATGGGCGAAGAAAAAGCATTAGCTGCCATCAAAGCAGGTATCGCTAAACAAGGCTGGTAAACTGATTACATGCAAATTTCATATACCGTCCCGTCAAACCGGGATGGTTTTTTTATTTTTTGACCAGCCTGAATGATTGCTTCTTTTCCCTTGTTCCCGCTTCAAGCAGGTACAGGCCACTGGCATAAACAGAAGCTCCCATATTGATACTCATTTTCTGAATAAAGCCGGTACCAGTCACTACTGACTGGTAAACCGTTTTACCTCCAGCATCATATACTTTAATTGTCATCACTTCTCCCTCATTTACCTGGTAAACGAGGTTGAAAACATCCGAAGATGGATTCGGGAAAACCTGCCAGGTGATCTCGTTGGTAAAGACCACCGACCGCACAGCGGAATAACTGAAACTGCCATCGTTGTCGACGATCTTTAACCGGTAGTAACGGACACCCAGCTTATTATTCTCTGCATCCATAAATCCATATTGCTGATCGATGGTTGAATTGCCGTTGCTGTTTACCTCCCCGATCTTCACAAACCTGTTCAAACGGAAATCATCATTACTCTTCGCCAGCTCTATTTCAAAGTGGCTGACATTAAACTCGGAAGCTGTTTTCCAGTTCAGCATTACATTTTTCCGGTCAGTTGTTTTATTCGCTGAAAAACTAATCAGTTGAACCGGCAACGGATGGTTATTATCAAAGCCGCCATTATTCAGCCAGAACTCGGAAAAATTCTTCACTTTGAATTCAGCATAATAGCCCTGGTCGAACGGGACTTTTACAGCGTTAGTTGCATTGATAAAACTCCAGTAGTTACCAAGGCTGTTACCCAGGCTTCCGTCTTCCACTGCATCATTCGGATCGCTGTATTTGGAAACTCCCAACTCATAGGCCATCGAAGGTTTGGTGCAGCTGCCACAACCTGTTGCAGCGATGAGTGCTTCTGTTTCGCTGTCGAGGAAATAAAAACGTACCGTGGCAGAGTCGGCCAGGTTGACTAATGAAGGATCTGGTTTGATGGTAATATTCCTGTTGTGATAATATTGCCCGTCACTGGTTCTTACTGCTCCGGTATGAATATAAGCCTGTGCATAGGTATCACCCATATCCTGGTTATTCGGATGAACAGAAGCAACCAGCTTACCTCCTGTTGTAAAATCAATCCAGCTATTGACTCCGCCGGGTATTGATTGCATCACCGGGGCACCCATGGTAGGCCCGGTATAAATTCCATAGATATTATCATAGATGTGGATATCGTCAATGGCGATGCCATCTTTTATAACCCCTTCATCCGAATTAAAAACAAATCTCAGCCGCAGCATACTGTTATTAACCGCGGGCAATGCTGTTGTAGCAACATGCCAGCGGGTATAATTTTGCTGACTCCACAACTGGTTGCCTGCATAATCTTTATTATACCAATTGGTACCCTGACCCATAGCACCCAGTTTTGTCCAAACGGCTCCTCCGTCAGTCGAATATTCCACCCAGGCAGCATCACATAAGGTAACGCCGCAATCCTCAATATCAATAGCAATGCTCAGGCTGAGTGTTGGAGTAGTCATCCCGGAAAGATTAAAACATGGAGAGTAGAGATAGGAAAGCTCAGCATCATTATAATAACCTGTCATATTTGTTTTCCAGGCTTTAGTGCCACTTGCTGCCCGTTTGATTTTTGCTGACATGGGTGTACCATACTCCCAGGAGCTTCTTGTGCCACCTGTGTACCATGAACCATCCCCTGCTTCAAAGTTTTGCAGGTACGGGAATGTAGTGATGAACGGCAGGTTATTGATGACTGTACGGGCAGTATCATTTTCCCGGTAATTATCGGTGACAAAATTTACCCAGGTTTCTATTAAATGATTACCCGCGGAAGACAGGTTTGCTGTTGCTGTAAATGTATATTGCAAGGAAGAGCTGCCCGGAATAGCAGCAATCGTTTCTGTGGCAATGACCGTTCCATCTACCTTTAGTACAACCGGAATATTATTAACAGCTGCATTCGAAGTGTTACGCACCGTAATCTTTACCGGAACCGTGGTATTCAGGCCGCAGGCAACTGTATAGGGTGTATCAATACTGATCATCTGAATATCATCTACAGCCCTGTATATTCTTATATCATCAAACGTATATCCCGCAGCTGATTCGTTATCAGCAGCTATATATTCCCCCCATTGGCCCCATCTTACCTGGAAGCTGGTTGAAAAAGATTGACTATGCGCTGCCAGCGAATCGCTTACTTCAATACTGCCAGCTAATTTATAAGAGCCGTCGGCTGGATTCTGATTTGCAAAAAGATCATATACTTCCACCCACGGATCTGTATCGCTGCCTCTGATCCAGACCTTATCAGCCGCATTGGCTTTCTGGCCATGGTTTTTGTACCTGAAATCAATTCTTATATCATCGGTTGCCGTATTAAAAGTTGCCAGGTTGAACGTTGCTGTCAGTGAATCCACATTACCCCCGCTGATATACCTGTTCTGGTCAAGTGTAATGGCTTTTGATCCTGAATAAGCAATGCCTGTATTAATAAATGTTCTTGCCTGCCCATAAACCGTTCCATTTACAAAATCATACCTGTCTAACCCGTTAAAACCCATCTGGCCTGTTGTAATGGTCTGTACAGATGCAGACTCAAGGTTATCCAGCCAGGGAAGTTGGGGAGCATTGATAGGTTGATTATCTAATTGTTTAAAGATTTTGGTATAACTATTATTGGTTACAACGGGATCAGACGCTTTAGTGGCAATAACCTGTATAGAATAAATACCCACCGTTGACAGATCAGCAGTTGTTACAAATGTATAATCAATAGTACTTCCGGCAGCTATATCAGCAAGCGGAGATGTGATCGTTGCATTAACCGGTGCGCCACCGTTGATCGAATAACTCACATCAATATTTCCTGCAGAAACCACGTCATCAAGGTTTTTGATACGAATAGTTACAGCAGTAGCAGAAGAAAGAGTTGTTGAAGTAAAAATTCTGCCGGAAGAAGCCGGTGATACCACCGCATCTATTTTAAGATCATTATCGGAGATAGTACCTGCACAGGTACCATTGTTCGGCTGACGGGAAACAGCATCTGCTCTCCGGCCCGGGCTCCCGTTTATCCTGGGTCGTACAGTGACCCAATACAGTGAGTCTTTCGATAATCCACTAAAAGTATGACTGAGTGATGTTGTAGTGGTAACTGAAACCATGTCATCTCCCTGCAACATCATAACCTCGTAGTCCGTAGCACCGGGAACGGAAGTCCAGTTTATTTTGATATAGCCTTCACACTGCACTGCATCTAACGAAACAGTACTCACCGTCAGGATTGTAAACGGGAAACTTGTCTGTGTAAGACCTGTACTGTTTTTGGTAATCCTGATCCTTGCCTGTTCAGTTGGAATATTGGGTACTCCCCAGTTATAAATACGATTTGCAGCGGGGATAGTATTGCTTAATGTTGTCCAGTTTGTACCGTTATCACTGGAAAACTCCAGGGTAAAATCATTAGAAGTACCACCATAAGAATCCCACTGTATATACACTGTATCCAGGGCAGATACAGATGGCACCATGGCTTCACCCCCAACAGGGTTTGTCAGGACAAGACCCGCCGGAATTACATCGTACACTAAAAAATATTCCTGTGAAGGATTTTGCGTAATGGCAGTGCCTTTTATCCTGATATCATAATTACCTGTTGCCGGGTTATTGATCACCACCTGTTCAATATTATTGACATGATCAGCTCCCTGCGTAGCCGGGTTATTGACATTTGAATAGGCGGTATCTAATATGGCGGGCAGTGTAACAACACTGGAAGGATCCACTACTTCCAGGTCAATATCATTCACAAGTGTCTTCGTCGCCATTACAGAAGCAGGGGGATCCTGCCAATACACCAATACCTTTAATTGTGCGGTGTTAGCTGGCACTGTTATCGTATGTGTATTTGTTACTGTATTAGCCACTGATGAATTGAAGTAAGATGTATTATTCATCATCGTGATGGAACGCAACAGGTCCATTCTGCCCAATCCATACCGAAAATCAGGACCCGTATTACCCTTATCAGATGCGCCGTTACAAAACAGGGCTTTCATCAAACCACTTTTGGGATTAGTACCTCCATGTAACTGGCGGTAACGCTGAATTAAAAGAGCAAGCCCTCCGGAAACACCCGGGGCTGCCATGCTGGTACCATTATTATAACTGTAAATATTATTAACCCATGTTGATGCCACAAACTGTCCCTGGGACATGATTTCCGGTTTCAGCCTGCCATCCCTGACAGGTCCCCGACTGGAAAAACTACTGACATCACTTTTGTAATCTGTACTACCTACAGTCAGGACATTTTTGGCCGATTGGTACCCCCCCAATACTGTCCTGAAGCCGGCAGGGTTAGGGGTGCAGGTTCTGCCCCCATCATTACCGGCGGCAAAAACCTGTTGTAACTCCGGAAGATCAATAGCCTGCTGATCCAGTATCCTTGACGTCAAATCATACAAGCCATTATAAAAACAATCATTGGTGACTGTTCCGAAGGAGTTATTGGTAATCACCATACCATAATCCTGCACATAGGCTGGGGCGTTATTAAAAATGCCTGAAAAGACCTGGCTTACAATAGTTGCCTTTGGTGCATAGCCGGTATATAACTCCTTTATTAAACCTGCACCAGCAACTGTACCAGCCACATGAGAGGCATGTGCCTTGATAGAATTACCAGCACGATTAACGAGGTGCCCTGCTATATCCAAATGCGATTGTACATCTCCATCATCACCTATGCCGACTACTACACCCTGTCCGTTCAGATTATACCCTCCGTAAGCTAATGGTGCCCGGACGATATTTGCCCTTGATGCAGCCATACTGTTTGTATTGAGAGCCTGGTCTTCTTTTGGAACAGCCTGCACATATTCTACTATAGGCATAGACGCAAGTTCGTCTAACCGGTTTATTGATACCCGCAATTCAAGAATTCGGTAGTTTTTATAATCACTATTATTTATTTCAAAATTTTTAGCCTGCAGAAGTTGTATTGCCTTTTCAATTGAAACAGTCTTCGGGAAACTGATCCATACATCCACCTTACCAGAGACCTTGATGGCATGTGCAGGAAAATTTCCTGTTGCCAAACCGGCCTGCATTTTTTGCACCGGGGCCAGGTCAACAATTGCCCGGGCATTTACCCGTTGTAATACTGAAATATCAACAGAACTTGTGACTGTTGCAGTGTATGCATAGTTAGGAATGTAATCAAGCAATTCTATTCCCGCCTGCGATAATTGCTTTCTTTCTGCCTGAGTGGGTATTTGTTCAAATTGTAAAACAAGAAAAGACAATCCCCCGGCAGATCGTGGTTGAATTGAATTAATTTTTTCCGGGGTAATATTTTTTGACGGTATGAAAGAACCACCCTGGAGTTGCAACATATACCGGCTCTCATCCTGCGCCAATGAAGAAAAATTCACTAACAGGCATAGTGTTATCAGGGGAATTGGATTGAACTTCATAGTCAATTGAATGAATTCTAAAAGTAATACAAATAGCTGAAAAATACCAGTCCTGTAAAGGGTTTGACAGACTTACAAAAAGGGGTCAGGCGGGGATGGAAGCTGTCTCAAAACAATGACGGTGCAGCCCTGCCAGGAAACGGTGCATTTCCTCCATATCCTTAATGGGTTGTGCCACCAGCAGGAATAATTTTCCGGTTTGCTTCAGCTTGCCTTTATTAGTGCCCGTTTGCAGGTATTGCAAAATATGATTGAAAAGATCCGACTCAAAATAAGGCGAATCAGGGCGATTGATAAAGAAGCAACGAAGTATATTATCCTTCAATGACATTTTTTCAAAGCCAAGATCAACGGCCAATTTGCGGCAACGGACGGTGATAAAAAGATCGTTCACCTGTTGCGGAACGGGACCAAACCGGTCTTCCATTTCCTGCCGCATTGCTACCAGTTCTTCTTCTGATTCCGAGTTATCAAGACGTTGGTATAAGGATAATCGTTCCGTGATACTTTCCACGTATTCATCAGGTATCAGGATTTCCAGGTCGGTATCAATAGTACAATCCTGTACAAAGTCATCCTGTTTCGCTATTTCATCTTTGAATAATTCTTTGAACTCTGTTCGCTTCAATTCACGGATCGCTTCATCTAAAATTTTCTGGTACATTTCAAACCCGATCTCCGCCATAAAACCACTCTGTTCTCCACCCAATAAATTTCCGGCTCCACGAATATCCAAATCCCGCATGGCGATCTGGAAGCCACTACCCAGATCACTGTGTTGTTCCAATGTCTGTAATCTTTTTCTAGAATCAGCAGGCAGGGTGCTCATCGGCGGTGATAACAAATAACAGAAAGCTTTTTTATTACTTCTTCCAACCCGGCCTCTCAATTGATGAAGGTCGCTCAACCCAAACTGGTGAGCATTATTCACAATGATCGTATTGACATTCGGAATATCCACCCCACTTTCCACGATATTGGTACAAACCAGTACATCATACCGCCGGTCAATAAAATCAAGGATCTTTTCTTCCAGTGTATGTCCTTCCATCTGGCCATGCGCAAACCCGATACTGAGATCAGGACACAGGCCCTGTATGATAGCGGCCATTTCCGCCAGGCCTGCAATACGATTGTAAATGAAGAAGACCTGTCCCCCTCTCTCTGTTTCAAAATAAATAGCATCGCGGATAAAATCTTCATTATACACCTGTACTTCAGTTTGTATCGGTTGCCGGTTGGGCGGGGGTGTATTAATGATGCTGAGATCCCTTGCTCCCATCAGGGAGAACTGCAATGTTCTTGGTATAGGAGTTGCCGTCAGCGTCAGGCAATCAACTGTCGTACGTAATGTTTTGATCTTTTCTTTATGCCCCACGCCGAATTTCTGTTCTTCATCAATCACCAATAAACCAAGGTCTTTGAACTTTACTTCTTTGCCCAATATGCCATGTGTTCCAATCAGTATATCGATCTTTCCTTCTTCTACCCGCTTCAATGTTTCCTTTTTCTCCTTAGCTGATTTAAAACGATTGATATAATCAACCGTCACCGGGAAATCTTTTAACCGGTCGCTGAAGGTTTTATAATGCTGGAAAGCAAGAATGGTGGTAGGAACCAACACAGCTGCCTGTTTGCCATCGATACAGGTTTTGAAAGCAGCCCTGATAGCTATTTCTGTTTTGCCAAAACCCACATCACCACAAACCAACCGGTCCATCGGCGAAGGTGATTCCATATCTTTTTTGACATCCGCCGAAGCCTTGCTCTGATCAGGCGTATCTTCATAAATAAAAGAAGCTTCCAGCTCTGTTTGCATGTAATTATCCGGGGAATGTACAAAACCCTGCTGCGCCTTTCTTTTTGCATAGAGCTTGATAAGATCAAAAGCAATTTCTTTAACTCTCGTTTTTGTTTTCTCTTTCAGCTTATTCCAGACATCACTACCCAGCTTATTCACTTTGGGCACACTTCCATCCTTGCCCGTGTATTTAGTGATCTTATGCAGTGAATTAATATTTACATACAGAATATCACTGTCTTTGTAAATGATCCGGACAGCTTCCTGCAGGCGACCATTTACTTCTATTTTTTGCAAACCACTGTACGTACCTACTCCATGATCAATATGGGTGACATAATCTCCCGGTTGCAATTCACGGAGTGTCCGCAAGGTCAGCGCTTTATTCTTATTATACGCTTGTTTTACTTTGTATTTATGATACCGCTGAAACACCTGGTGGTCGGTGTAGCAAACGATCTTCAGGTCTTCATCCACAAATCCCTCCGGGATAGAAATGGCCAAGGGATTAAACACCAGCCCCGCTTTCAGGTCATCAAAAATGGTTTGTAATCGCTCCAGTTGCTTGGGGTTCTCTGCAAAAAGATATAACTGAAATCCCTTGCCTTCCCAGCTTTTCAGGTCTTTAATCAGCAGGTCAAACTGCCGGTTGAAAGCCGGTTGTTCTTTAGTGTGAAATTCGATCTCCATATTGGCAAGATGCCGTTGGTAGCCAAACTCAACAAGATGCTTCAGCTCCATACCTGCATCTGCATCGTTCATGGAAATAAAATCAGCGGAAGTTACTTTTTTCTTGATCAGCTTGTCATCTTCCTCTTCCTCCAGTCTCTTCCTTTCTTTTGACTGGTGAGGAGTTGCCATTTCTTTGATCTCTTCCTGCACTCTCAGGAAAGCATGCAGGTCTTCTTCGCAATCAGCCAATCGTTCTTTGCAAATGGCATGATCCTGTAACCATACGATAGTATTATCCGGCAGAAACTCAAATAGGGAAACCCGTTCTTCATTTTCAAATTGTGTGTCCACATTGGGAATGATACTAACCTGCAATAATTTTCGTTCGCTTAACTGTGTTTCAGGATCAACAATACGGATAGAGTCCACATCGTTGCCGAATAGTTCTATACGATAAGGTTTATCATTACCAAAGGAGTAAATATCCAAAATACCGCCACGGATAGCAAACTGACCCGGCTCATACACAAAATCCGTTCTTTCAAAACCATAATCACCCAGCTTCAGCAAGAGATCACCCGTATTGAGTACATCGCCTGTTTTGATATGGATGATATTGGAAGAAAGTTTGGATGGCACCACTACTTTTTCAAACAAGGCATCGGGGTAAGTAACCAGTATCTTTTTATTAATACCCGATGTGCCAGCCGCTATTTTGGTCAGTGCCTCCGTCCGAAGCATCACATGCGAGGAATTCAGCAAGCGGTAATTCTTCCTGTTCTTAAAAGAAGAAGGGAAATAAAATATATCCAATGCCCCGGTCAGGTTCTCTAAGGAGTTATGAAAATAAGCGGCTTCTTCCGCATCATTCAATATCACAAGGTGATTAAGTTGGGAACAGGAGGGGTGTAAAAAAGTGGCCGCCACGGCAAACTGGGTAGAGCTGCCCTGCAGGTTCTTCAGGTAAATTTTTTGTGGTTGGGAAAAAGAAAGCCTGTCCGCCAGTTGAAAAAGGCGGGGGTTGTTTTGATACTGATCCAGCAATTCCTGTACACTCATGAGAACTGCAAAGATAAAAAGAAAAGCTCACCCTGAAACAAGGTGAGCTTTTATCAGGACAGAAAACATTACTTCATGAATTTCTGAACGAAATGCTCTTTTTTATCACCTGTTATTTTCACTACATACGCACCGGCAGGAAGTTTATCCAGGTTAATACTCATACTCTGGTAGCGGCTTTGTGTTTGATACACCTGCTGCCCGCTGATATTGAATAGTTGCACTGACATTTTTTGTGTCTGCAACGTACCAGTTACGATCTGCAACTGGTTATTCTGCGAACTGATATACTTAATAAATCCTTTAGTGATAGTATTGTTGGACACACCCGTTACCACCGTGGGTAATATCGTGGTGTACAAACCACGGCCATGTGTGGCTGCTACCACCAGGTTATCGGATGGCCTGTATTTCAGCATATCCACTCTTACATTGGCAAGACCGGTATTGTTAGGAATCCATTGGGTGGCTGCTCCCGCAATAGCAGAAGTGGTCCATACACCCAGTTCTGTACCCAGTAATACGCCTCCATTTCCACCAGCCGCACCATTCAATTGTGCATTGGCCGGGGCAAATAAAGCCCAGCGAACGGGCATATCCGGCAGGTTTCCTTCAATGCTTGCAAAATTGGCTCCGCCATTGGTACTTTCAAATACACTGGTTACCCCAAAATTGGAAAGTGTAACAATAAGGTGATTCGGATTGGCCGGGTTGATATCAATACTTGAAAGAGCAGCATTGGCAATGGTCCCGATATTGGCGGATGATACAACAGTCGGAACTGTAGTGTTGGAAGAAGTGATTTTATAAACCTGTGGAACAAGCCCTCCAAATGAGCCACCGACATAGATCGTATTGGCTGAAGATGCATCCACTTTCACAGCGGTCAGCTCTCTTGCACCCATGGCAGCAACCGTAGCGATATTACCTGCCGGAGTTCCATTTAGCCCGGTAATAAAATAGTAGCGGCCGGCATTATCGCCGCAGTATAATATTTTACCCGCATCATCCATATCTGTTGGATTAATGAACTGTCCCCTGTTATTGTTTACACCAAAACCGGCCAATGAAGAGAAACTGGCACCCCCGTTCAGGGAGCGACTATAATTATTTCCAGTAAATGCAGTTACCTGTAGCAGACCATCCGTTTGATCAATATGGCAAAAACCACCATCCCCGCCTGTAGCATTGGATGTTGAATTGATGCCGGGGCTGTTGAATCTCTGCGTACCATTATCCTGTGCACCCGCTAAAAAGAAATCAACAGAGGTTGGATGGGCATCACAAGCATAATACTGTGTTACATTATATCCATTATTTTTATTAGCAAACGAAGGTGTGGCTACATTTATGTTTTCAGAATAATAAATACCACCATCATTACCGTTGACCAATTTGGTGGAACCTATAAAAGTTAATGCATGATGATCAACATGCACAGTACCGCTGCTGGTAATGGTTGTCCAGCTATCCCCCCCGTCAACTGACCTGGCCAGGTTAAGACCACCAACTACAATGATATTGGCATTATTAGGGTCCACAGCTCCGATCAGGTTATACCAGGTTTGCGAAGCAGCACCGTTATTCAGTGCTGCCGGAGCAGTCAGTGTGGTCCAGGTAGCTCCTCCGTCTGATGAACGAAGAACATTTAATACCTGAGTGGTGGCGCTATCCTGCATTAATAAGTAAACCCGTTGTGCGTCGGAAGGGGCTAGCACTATTTCAGTCCGTTGAGTAACGGTAGGTGTTACAGGGGTAATATCAACCCAGGTGCCTAACGCTCCTGTATTGGCCCCGTTGGCAGCAAAAGATGATTTCATGACGATGCTCCGGTTGGTAACGGCTGCTCCAACCAGCCCGAGACTGGCATAAATATCTCCGTTACTGGCCACTTCAAGATCAGCAGCACGACCGGTAGCAAAGGGCTGACCTGTGGTTGGATTAGTTAATGCGGCTCCAAGTACCTGTGTCCAGGTGTTACCACCATCTGTTGAACGCTGCACACCTCTTGATGAAGACGTTAAGTTCCTGAGTGAAGCATAAATATTTCCAGCATTATCTATAGCAAGATCCTGCACATATTCAAAAGTGGTAACAGCGGGAGTTGTTACAATCGTTGAAGGAAGTGCATTCCAGGTAGCACCGCCATCTGTACTTTTATAAATACCACGGCCAACAATAGCATCAATATTGAACCAGCCTTCACCCGTGCCGGCGTAAATGTTATTGGGGTTTACGGGGTCCTGTACAATCGCAGTAATTGCCAGGTTGGGTAAAAAATCATTTACCGGAGCCCAGGTGGGTGTAGCGTTCGTGAAATTGGTGGTTTTAAACAAGCCACCTCCCACTGAACCTGCAAATACTGTATTTCCAGTAGCATCATTTTTATCTACCAGGATAGCTCTTGTCCTGCCACCCACATTATTCGGCCCTCTTTCCTGCCAGCCCAAGGCTGCTACACGGTTAGCTGATAATAAATCCAGTTGTACCCTGGCCACGTCTAACCGCTCACGGGGTACTATGCCCAGTTGCGGATCACGGGTCATCAGGAATTCCTGGTGCAATGCCATCTCTACATCATCCATTTCTTCCTGCTCTTTGTCATTTTGATTACCATCCCGGCAGGCAAAAGAAATAGTCAGCAACAGGCAAAAGCTGCATATTTGTATAAGTCGTTGCATAAGCGGCCAATTGATATTTTTAGGTAGCCCCTAAATTCGGAAAAAAAGGCCTGTTTTAAGAATTTGTTTGGAATAAACCGGCCAGAAATTGCATCCGATCATAAAACGTATAAAAATGAAAAAAGGATTACTCATTACGGCCCTTTTATTCAGCCTGGTAATGGCTGGCCAACCTGTGCTGAAATTGTATGGTTTTTGCCGGGTTTCCACGCCGGGTATGGTTCCGGCCCGGGAATTTGATGAAAACGGCCGGACAATCAGTAAGCCTGCCAATGAAAGCGTTGGTTACTTCATTTACGTGGCAGCCAACACTTCCCTGAAGATTCAGCCTAAGGAGGTATGGATCAAGGGAAAAAGATACCTTGTCAACTCGGCTCCCGTCATTCAATCCCCGGTAATTGCCGGTAAGGATACGCTTGTAAAAGCCACTTCATTAAAAATACTGGAATTACGATGGGATAATAATCCGTCAACTACAACTAGTGCCCCAGCAACAGTTAAAAAACTGGCAGCGACCAATGAACTGGTGCTGAAATATCAATGGAAGGGGAAAACCTGGTATAAGACCGTAAAAAAGATAAAGGAACTGGAGCCTGTTTTTGGAGAATAAAAAAAAGAACTACATTTAATAGTTCGATTGCTTGCCAACAGGCCCAATAAGACGGCCCCGCCTTAGGCGGGGCCGCTTTTTTACCGGGCGGTTCTTTCATAATAAACAGCCCGGCATATTGAACCGTCCACTATTATTTCATTTTGATTTAAAAAACCCAACTATTATGCCAGTCAAACCAAATCGTAAATAACCCCTGGGATTATGATAGTGCGGTGACAGAAACCCTCTGTTGACATTCTCTTTGTAAATTACAGGCAAAACAACTGCATGGCCCTTCAACCCTGGCGCAAAGGAAAAGTTATTAAAATCGACGATCATACACATAATACAAGAAGGTTCTGGGTGGAAGTAACCGAACTCGAACAATTCGATTTTAAGCCCGGCCAGTTTGTAACCCTTGATCTCCCCATTGATGAAAAGCCGAATAAGCGTTGGCGCAGTTATTCCATCGCTTCCTGGCCGGATGGAACGAATGTATTTGAATTACTGATCGTGCATGCCGAAGGCGGACTTGGCACCACGTATCTTTTTAATAATATCCGTGTTGGCAGCGAACTCACTTTCAGGGGAGCACAAGGTGTTTTCACTTTACCTGCTTCAATTGAAAAAGACCTGTTCCTCATTTGCACCGGAACCGGTATCGCCCCCTTCAGAAGCATGGTGAACTATATCCGGCTTCATAACATACCTGCAAAAAATATTCATATGATCTTCGGCTGCCGCAATAAAGCCGACCTGCTGTATTACGAAGAACTGGCAGCGCTGGAAACCAAATTACCGGGCTTTCATTATCATCCCACATTATCCCGTGAGCACTGGGAAGGGCATAACGGGTATGTGCATGATATCTATGAAAAACTTTGCGCTGAAAAACAAGAAGCTCATTTTTATCTCTGTGGCTGGAAGAATATGATCGATGAAGCGAAAAGAAGAATTGTTGAAATGGGATATGATAAGAAAGCCATTCACCAGGAATTATATGGCTAACGACGATGTGATGTTAAGCAGTTTTTATAATGATATTCCGCAACCTTGTCGTTGATAACTGTCATATTTGGTTTTAACGCATAGTTGCTATATTCGTGCAAATCAATTCATAGATGGGTGCTTCATCGCTCATAGTATTAATAATAGCTGCCGTTGCCTTCTCAGGCATTGCTATCATGTTATCAACATTAGTGCTCAAAGGCACTAAGAATAAACAGAAAGGTGAACCCTACGAATGTGGTATTCCCACACAGGGCAAAACCTGGATCCAGTTGAATGTGGGTTATTATCTCTTTGCACTCATCTTCCTAATCTTTGATGTGGAACTGGTTTTTCTCTATCCCTGGGCCGTTGTTGCCAAGAGTATGGGATGGATCGCCATGATCGAAATTGTCATTTTCTTCTTTATACTTTTCCTGGGATTCCTATATGCACATAAAAAAGGAGCCCTGAAATGGATGTAACCACATACTAATGACAGAACAAAAAAATACTACAAACGATTTTCCCGGCCAGATACATGAGACCCCGGGTGGCGGCATCGTTCTCAGTAAACTGGATGATGTCATCAACTGGGCCAGATCCAACTCCCTGTGGCCACTCACTTTTGCCACCAGTTGTTGTGGCATTGAATATATGGCTGTTGCCGGTGCCAAATATGATTTCTCCCGTTTTGGTTTTGAAGTGGCCCGGGCCACGCCGAGACAAGCTGATGTTATTATTATAGCAGGTACCATCGTTAATAAAATGGCACCTGTCTTAAAAAGATTATACGACCAGATGGCCGATCCCAAGTATGTGATCGCCATGGGTGCCTGTGCGATCAGCGGGGGTCCTTTCTTTTATAATACATATTCTGTAGTGAAAGGTGCAGACCATGTGATACCGGTGGATGTATATGTGGCCGGTTGTCCGCCAAGGCCAGAAGCATTACTACACGCCTTAATAAAATTACAAGAGAAGATAAAAAGTGGTTTAACGAGAGAACAGATAAGAACAGCCAAAGATTAGTTATGCTGAATGAAGTGTTGAAAAATAAAATTACCGGACTGCTGCCAACAGCCACTTTTGAAGAGGGAGGTGAATGGCTGAATATTACTATTGAACCGAAAGACTGGTTACCCTTTTCGCAACAACTTCGTAACGACAGCGATTTATTTTTCGATTATCTTTTTTGTCAGACCTGTATTGACTGGAAGACACATCTTACCATGGTGTACCATCTTTCCTCCACCACACACCGGCACAATATTGTTATCAAGGCAAAACTCGACCGCAATAAACCTGAAATTGAAACGGTTTCCCACATTTGGAGAACAGCTGAATTCCATGAACGGGAAGTGTATGAAATGTTTGGTGTGCATTTCCTGAACCACCCCGACCTGCGGCTATTGATACTGCCAGACGGATGGGAAGGAAAGAACCCGTTAAGAAAAGATTTTGAAGACCCGATTAATATGATCAAACTCTGATATGTTTGAAGAAGTAGGCACAACGACTGAAGGTGATATCATCATTAACGTAGGACCCCAACACCCTGCCACACA
>JAEUVP010000148.1 GCA_016786805.1 Chitinophagaceae bacterium
GCTGGTGTAACGTATAATTCCACCAGCAGGGCTACTGATATTAACCTGAATACATTCCCGACGCATTTGCATATTCATTCCTCCGGTAATTCACAAGCAGCTTGTACAGGAGGATGGTCAACCATTACGGCCAGTGGTAAATCATCCAAGAATAATATCCTTGTTGCCAATATCACTACCTCCGAAGCATTATCCGGCAGCAGCAGTTGCGGCCCTGTGCAGG
Organism: Chitinophagaceae bacterium; assembly: GCA_016786805.1. Taxonomy (GTDB): domain Bacteria; phylum Bacteroidota; class Bacteroidia; order Chitinophagales; family Chitinophagaceae; genus CADEDV01. The sequence goes on from JAEUVP010000148.1 coordinate 224, forward strand.
ATGGAAGAGTGAAACCGGAGATCAGTGCATTTGGTACGAGTGTATTTTCAACTTCCACACCCGTCAATGGCTATGCAACGTTATCCGGCACTTCAATGGCCACGCCGGGTGTTGCAGGTTCTGTCACTTTGTTAGTACAGCGGTACAAACAATTAAACAGTAATAATCTCCCTCCTTCCACGCTGATAAAAAATACAGTGCTTAATACGGCACAAGACCTCGGTAATGCCGGACCTGATTATCGCTTTGGTTACGGACGTATCAATGCACTGGAAGCAGTACGGATACTGGAAGAAAATCGTTATGCATTAAGTACAGTTACAACGGGTGTTTCAAATGACATGACGGTGAACGTACCTGCCGGTACGGCAAGATTAAGAGTAATGCTGACCTGGAATGACCCGGCTGGTGCTGCGAATGCAAATCCTGCTTTAGTAAATAATCTTGATCTCACTGTTATCAATGGCGCCACCACTACACTTCCATGGATACTGGATCCCAATAATCCTGGTACAGCGGCCACAAGAGGAGTAGATAATGTAAGTAATATTGAACAGGTAACTATCGATAATCCCCCTGCAGGTTCCTATACTTTACGGGTAAACGGAACTGCCGTACCAACCGGCCCGGGCCAGGATTATGCATTGACCTGGAGTGTGGAACAACCTTATATTGAAGTGATCTATCCGAACGGGAATGAAACATTAAATCCCGGAACGAATGAAACGATCACCTGGAATAATGCCGGTGTAACGGGTAACCAAACCGTAGAATATTCATTGAACAATGGTGCCAGCTGGAACATCATTTCCAATGTCGTTGCAGCCAGTGTCACAAGGCTTGCCTGGTCAGTGCCGGCAGGTGCGAATACATCAACCGCATTAATAAGAATTTCAAGTGGTGCTTTGACAGATGTGAGCGATGCCACCTTTAAAATATTAGGAACAACAAACGGTTTCAGCGGCAGCGGTGTCAGTTGTAATGCCGGTGAAGTGATCTTTAACTGGACCGCTGTTACCAATGCCACACATTATGATATTTACAGGCTGGATGCAGCAACAGGACAATTTATTGTTCTGGCAGCAAATATAACTGGCACCACATATACAGCTACGGGGCTTACTCCTAATGCAAGTATGTGGTTTACCATCCGGGCAAAAAATAATACCACTGCTGCTGAAAGTGAAAGAGCCAATGCCATCAATGTCACTGTATCCAATGGAGGTGGTGGTTTAGGTGCTGTCGGTTCCATTACAGGACAGAATATCATTTGTGGTGCTGCCACAAATGTGACGTACACCATTGCAGCAGTCAGTGGTGCCAGTTCATATATATGGACAGCTCCGCCAGGTGCGATCATCAGTGCAGGCCAGGGAACAACAACAGTTACGATCGATTATCCGGGCGGCAGCAGCAGCGGCAATGTAACAGCAGCAGCAAGTAACGGTACCTGCCAGACGGCGGCATCTTCCCTGTCTATCACCGTCAGCGGTTCAGCTGTGAATGCTCCCGCCAGCGGAGGCGATCAATCAGTAACCGTATGTCCGGGTTCTCCTGTTCCCACATTAACAGCAACAGCTACTGTAGCGGCGGGTCATACCGTTATCTGGTATACTGCAGCCAGTGGTGGTTCTGCAATAAGCAGCCCGGCATTAAGTGCAGCTGGCAGCATCACTTATTATGCAGCCAGCCGCAATACCACAACAGGTTGTGAAAGCTCCGCCAGAACAGCCGTTGTACTTACTATTACTACAGTACCCGCAGCCAGTGTTACAGCAGGAGGTGTTACCACATTCTGCCAGGGTGGTAGTGTAGTGCTAACTGCTAATGCAGGTAGTTCTTATACATGGAGCAATGGAGCCACCACACAATCCATTACGGTTAGTACAACAGGAACATATAGTGTTACCGTTGTAACCAGCGGATGCAGCAATACTTCACCTGCGACTAACGTAACGGTGAACCCGTTACCTACAGCCACCATTTCGGCCAACGGGCCTACCGCTTTTTGTGATGGCAATAATGTAATACTGACTGCTGCAACAGGCAGTTCGTATGCATGGAGCAACGGAGCTACCACTTCTTCAATTACAGTCAGCACTTCCGGTAATTATAGTGTAACGGTTACCAATGCCAGTGGTTGTTCTGCCACATCAACAGCAACAGCAGTTGCGGTGAGCCCGAGACCGGTGGTAACGATCGCCGCTGCACCTTATACAAGATTATACCCCGGTATCAGTACCACTTTAACATCAACGGTTACACCAGCAGGAACGGTAACCTATACCTGGTTGAATAACGGGATACCGGTAGCTGGTGGCAATGCAGCCACATTACCAGTTACCCTTGACCAGTTAGGTAGTTATTCTCTCTCAGTAGTCAATGCCGGAGGTTGTAGTAATACATCGAACGTGGTGGCGATCACTGATTCAGCTACTACCCAATTTTATATTTACCCAAATCCGAACAATGGCCTCTTTACCGTAAGCTATTACAATGCGGGAGGCAACACAACGAATACCATCACGGTGTATGACAGTAAAGGTGCTTATGTGTTCAGGAAAGCATATGCTATCACCAGTTCGTATGAACGGTTGACCGTTGACCTGCGGATGCATGGCAAAGGCATTTACTGGATCGTAATGACCGATACAAAAGGAAAACGTTTGGCTGCAGCAGGAGTGATCGTTCAGTGATCCTGCTGGCAGCTAACTAAAAAGCTAAACCCGGTGGGTTTAGCTTTTTTTATTTATAGTATATCAAAATGATTCTATTATTTCTCATACCGCTTCCGCCAGGTCTCTTTCCCGTTCGTATCAAAATGGATAAGTTGTACTAATTGTCCATTGAGTAAGTATTCTTTCCATTCACCGGATGGTTTGCCGTTCTTATAGGTCGCTTTCCAGTACGTCTTGCTGTTCATATGATGCACCCAGGCTCCTTCTTTCAACCCGTTTTTGTAATAGCCGGAATCTTTTACCATCCCGTTGCTAAAATAATTCATGTACAGGCCATCGTGCAAACATTCTTTAAATACCGGGTGATAAACCGTACCCGTGCTGTTTAACTGAACGGCTTTTTTAACAGGCACATTCTGCTTCGCTGCAAAAGAAAAAGAATAACCCGGTTGCAGGTATTTTATCGCAGCATGACCTTCCTTCTTATACAAACCGGTTAATGGATAATGCCAGTTCTTCGGATGATTAACCCGCATTTCTTCTTTTACCCGTTGCAATTTATCAGCATCATAATGCCGGATAGCAATTAAGTTACCGGATGAATCCCATAATTTCCATTCCCCATCAGGAATACCGTTCACTAATTTTCCGGAGTCTAATGGCTGGCCATTCAGGTACCAGCTTTGCCAGTTCCCATGCAGTCTATAATTTTTTACATTCCCCCGGTACAACAACCTGTCCTGCTGAACAGCAGAAAATATTCCGTTCCTGGGCAAACTATGGTCAGCCGTTGTATGGGTAAAAATATCCGTGATGATCACATGCTCTGCCGGAGCTGAGAGAGGAAAAGGTTCTTCCGGCCCGGTATGCTGGGCAGCCGCCATATGGGAGAAGGCGACAGCAAGTCCCGCCAAGAGGATATACTGTTTCATAATAGCAAGCAATACCGCAAGTTAGTGACTTCATACCTGCAACAACAAAAATATGTTAAGGTTCCGTTGCTGCGTACCTTTAGGAAGATGTTTGCGTCTTTTTTGCAGTAAAAACAGACCATGAATAAAATTATACTCTTACCCATTTTTCTTTTTGCCGGGATACTAACTAAAGCCCAACAGGTGGATAGCATCTACTTCCATTTATACACCGACAGCCTGAAAAAAGGCCAGCATAATTATATCAACGTGGACGGAAAACTGTCAAACGGAAGCTGGTTACCACTAACAGCCAAACAAATACTCTTCACCTCCTCCGAAGGAACATTCAACGGCAATGAACTTTTTATACCTGATCATTTTAAACCGGAAAAAGTAACCGTAAAAGCAGTATTGAGATCCAATCCTGCTATCTGGAAGGAAATAACGATCTGGATCAAACAGCTGCCCGATCCTTTTTTACCCAACAGGAATGATATGGATAATGCGCCCCGCAGGAACAGGAAGAACAACTAATAAAAAGCCCCTTTCAGGGGCTTTTTACTTCGATATAGCAAAATGAATTAAGCTGTTTTCTTAGCGTCTTCCAGGAATTTAGCGAGGCCAATATCCGTCAGCGGGTGTTTTAATAAACCGAGGATGGAATCCAGCGGGCAGGTACAAACATCAGCACCGGCTTCTGCACATCTTACAATATGCAGTGCATTACGAATTGATGCGGCAAGGATCTCTGTTTTGAAACCCTGCACCGAATAAATATGGGATATCTGGGAGATCAGTTCAATACCATCCCAGCTGCTGTCATCAATACGACCGATGAACGGAGACAGATAAGTGGCTCCTGCTTTAGCAGCCAATATCGCCTGTCCTGCAGAGAACACCAGGGTGCAATTGGTACGGATACCATTATCCGTAAACCATTTGATCGCTTTGATACCATCTTTGATCATCGGCACTTTCACCACGATATTCGGGTGAATTGCGGCCAGTTTCTTGCCTTCTTCCACGATACCGGCAAAATCAGTGGCAATTACTTCAGCACTGATATCACCATCCACCAGTTCGCAGATCGTTTTGTAATGGTTCATGATCGCATCCTGTCCTTTGATCCCTTCTTTCGCCATCAGCGAAGGATTCGTGGTAACACCATCAAGGATACCTAATTCGTTGGCTTCTTTGATCTGGGCCAGGTTGGCCGTATCAATAAAAAATTTCATGTTGCTTGTATTTAAAAACCCTCTTGCAGAGGAAGTTAGGAGCAAAAAAAATGGCAGGCTGATTACATCGCACCGCTCAACCACCTACTCTTGCTGCCTTCCGGCCCTGGGAGGGTTCAGCAGGAGCTGGTCGTGTAAGACCTGCCGCCGCAAAGATAGGGAAGCACAATTAAATACGATTTGTTTGCAGGAAATAAGCTTTAAAAACCTGCCATGGAATTTACTTTGGCATAACCGATCAGTTCATCAGCCCGGGCACCAAAAGGACGGAAATAGACCAGCACCATATAACTGTTTTCCGTTGCCTGGAAATTACCCTCTGTATTATCGAAAGAAACAGGATCAGCAGCTCTTCTTTTCTCAGGTGCTGTTACATAAGAATAATTATAAAAGCCCTGTTTCAGGAACAATGTTTTTTCATACACTCCTTTTTCGGGGTTAAAGATCATTTTGGTGGAATCATCAATCGCATAGTTGGTCAGCTCACCAAAAAGATAAATATTACGACCGGGGTAAGCCCTGTTGCCCGGTGGCACAAACGTGAAATGGGTATAGGCATAATCACTTTGCCAGTATGGATTATTGCCGTCTTCATTTTCTATCGTAAATAACCCGTTGTTATCCCGGTAATACACATAGACCTGTTGGTTTCTTTCTCCATCCGGTTTCACCAGCACATCAATACGGTCATTGCTTTTCAGAAGATCCCTCATCCGGTCACTCATCAATCGTACACTTGAGAGGTTGATCCATCTCCATTCCCTGCCTGCAGGAAATGAAAGTGCATCATCACTGTATTCAAAATAATTGCCCCTGTAGATTGTGGGACGATCAAGAAACACTGCTGTTGGCCATGTATAATTTTGTACCACCTGCAGCTTCAGGTCCTGCTGGGAAAAAATATTCAGTTTGGCCGTAGCTGTATTCACCGTTACCTGCACCCGTTGGTGTGTCCGGAAAAAAGTGCCGCCGAAGGGCTGCATCATCCTGGCTGCCAATGACACTTTATTATCCACCACTAAAAACCGTTTGGTAAATACCAGCTTTGATGTATCATCATTCAGGAACACTTTCAATAAATAATTACCGGAACGGGTAGGCACACTGTTGCGGTCGGGCACCATGGCCTGGTAATGGGTATAGTGGGTAAATGAAATAGAAGCATTCCTGTAGGTATTGATACGCTGGCTTTGGAAACCCCTGGTATAATCGAAGGTAAATAAGCTGGAAGGCGTCCAGTCGGCATTACAGAGCTGGAAAGAGAAATAGTAATTCTTCACATCCGCATCCAGGTCATCAAAATGCAGTTCAAACTGTTCCCCACTGTTAAGATTCATGACCGGGTAACTGTAGATATCACCATACTTGAACAACTTGACCGAATGAATATTCGGCTGGTAAATATGATCGGCCAGCTGCGCAGCAGCGGTAAATCCCTTGCATAGTAGTAACAGTAAAATGATCCTTTTCATCCTGCCAGTGGTAATTTGTAAGAACACACAATATTGTGAAAAATTGCCCGAAAAAGCAGATAAATCTTTTTTACCGGCTTATTTTTGAAGAAGACAAACTAATCAATTTGAAGGTTGCAGGCTTTATAGCAAACCGCATCGCATTTAATCAGCAGAAATCATTTTCCAGGTTCATCATCCGGCTGTCCAT
>JAEUVP010000195.1 GCA_016786805.1 Chitinophagaceae bacterium
TTATAAAAATCAGGCCGCTTCTACTGTGGCTAAGCTTTTGATAAAATCAGCTTTGTCATCTTGTAACAGATCACTGACAAGAGTTTGTCCATATATCTGCAACAATCCGTCCTTATGTCCCTCTACCTTATTATGTAAGGGGCATGGATTAGCGGAATTACATTTCCGCATACTGAGCAGGCAGGTATTAAAATAATTATTACCTTCCGTAAGCAGGATAATGGTTAATAAAGGGGTGTGCAGTGTTTTTTCATTGATGAAAAAGCCACCCTGGAGCCCTCTTGTAGAACTCAGAATACCCGCTTTAACCACAGCTTTCATAATCTTACCCAGGAAATGACGGGGCACCGATAACTTTTCGGCGATCTCATCAATAGATATTTTCCGGGGTTCATCTTTCAGTAATGAAACGTATAGTATGCCACGCAACGCATACCCGAAGGATTTAGAAAAAGTCATAACTTTAATTATGCTACAAAACTATAGACAGGTCTTGCGCTATTACCTGATCAACATCATCATACCGAATGACGGCTATCACTAACAGCGGCAATTAAGGTAAATATTTTTGATTTTAATAAAGGATACCAATATCCTTTTATTTCTTAACTAAAAAGCAACGTCACATGAAACAAAAAACTTTTATTGTGGCCCTGTTTGCAACAGCGGGGCTCTTCTTTTTAACCGCCTGTGGCAACGAAGGGGTAAAAAAAGATGAAAAGCCTGTAGATGTACAGGAACTAACCAAGGACCAACCCGAAGTTCACGGGACTGAAGTAAAAGAAAGCGATATCACCTTAGGCACCCCACTTGACCAGGCAATGGTAAGCACCGGTAAAGCCACGTATGAACTGAAATGCCAGTCCTGCCATAAGTTAACAGAAGAAAAACTGGTAGGCCCGGGCTGGAAGGATGTTACAAAAAGAAGACAGCCTGTTTGGATAATGAACATGATCACTAATGTCGATATGATGCTGGCGAAAGATGCTGAAGCACAAAAATTGCTGGAGTTATGCCTTGTCCGTATGCCTAATCAAAACATCAACACGGAGGAAGCCCGTAAGGTGCTTGAGTTCATGCGCAGCAATGATGGAGAAAAGTAATACTGAAAACGAAAACCAACCGGTAAAACCGGATATTTTTTAAAACTGCTAAATATTGTCAATATGAAAAAAACATTATTAAACATGGTACTGGTAGTATTACTTGTATCGGTTGGTCTCATTTGGATGCAGGGCTGTAAACCCAAAGGCACCCAATCTGCTGTTAGCGGAGATGCGGCTGCAAAAGCTTATGTAGCACCTGGTAAATATGATGAGTTCTACAATTTTGTATCTGGGGGGTTCAGCGGACAAATGTCTGTTTATGGTTTGCCTTCCGGTCGCCTGTTCCGTGTTATTCCCGTTTTTTCCGTTGACCCTGAAAAAGGATGGGGCTACAGCGAAGAAACCAAACCCATGCTGAATACTTCGCATGGTTTTGTTCCCTGGGATGATCTTCACCATATTGCCCTTTCTGTTACCGGTAGTGAACATGATGGACGATGGGCTTTTGGCAATGCCAACAATACACCCCGTATTGCCCGTATTGATCTGAAAACATTCCGCACTGCGGAGATCATTGAAATTCCGAACAGTGCCGGTAACCACTCCTCTCCATTTATTACTGAAAATTCTGAGTATGTGGTTGCAGGCACCCGATTCAGCGTTCCCATTGGCGATAAACTGGATGTTCCTATAAATTCCTATAAAGAAAATTTTAAAGGCACTGTAAGTTTTATTGGCGTGGATAAAACTTCAGGCAATATGAATATTGCTTTCCAGATATTAACCCCGGGTATCAATTTTGACCTGGCCCGTGCAGGTAAAGGAGCCTCTGCAGGCTGGTTCTTCTTTAGTTGCTACAATTCTGAAAAAGCCAACACATTACTGGAACAAAATTCTGCCAAAAAAGACAAAGACTTTATCATGTGTGTAAACTGGAAAAAAGCGGAAGAATATGCCAAAGCCGGAAAAGGAGTGAAAAAGCCGGTTAAGTATGTACACAATAAATATGATGACAACACACATAGTGCTACTTCTACCATGATGAATGAAGTGCTGGTACTCGACCCGAAAGATTGTCCTGA
>JAEUVP010000228.1 GCA_016786805.1 Chitinophagaceae bacterium
TTTCGGTGCAGGCAGTACATACAACTGGAAATTACTGGTAGTAAATGGCATGGTAGGTAATATGAAATTCAACCAGGTAAAATCAGCCGGAAAATTTTCCGTTCCCAATAACTGGCAGGTACATTTTTCCGACATTGAAGGTAAACCACAAAAGTACCATGCGTTCTTCTCCTGCATCAAAGGAGCAAGGATACTGAATTTATTAAATGCGGAGTATCCCGGCTCAGGAATTTATACTCAATACGGGCTAGCCAAATAATCCTATACTCAAAATCAAAACTATACATAAACTTATTGGAGAAACTTATTTTTCATAACTGTTGTTAGAGTAAAAAAGAAAACCTCATATCCCTGAAACGTGGAATTAGAATCCCTTTTTCAGGTGATATGAACAAATATGATTTGCGGTTACTTTTACTGAATGGATTTATCTATGAAATTTCTTTTTTTAAATCTGGCCGGAACCCAACTGCATTTATCAGCAGTCTCTTGCCTAAAAGGGATAAGGATACTGAATTTGATAAATGCTGAATACACCGACCCCGGTATTAATACTAAATACGAGTTAGCTAAATAATCATACATCTAAACTTAAAAACATGCGTACACTTATTCTTGCACTCTTAATTTTTCCAATGGTGGGCTTAGGACAAACCTATATCAAATTAACCGATGCCTCCGGCCAGCAAATAAAAGGAGATGCCACAACCAAGGGGTTTGAAAAAAGTATTATCGTTTTATCTTTTGCCCCATCCGGAAAAAACAATTCACAACTTTCTTTCAGCATGAATGTTACCGGTGCCTCTGCTGATTTAAAAAGAGCTATGGGTAACGGGAGTTTATTACCGAATGGCACTTTAACTGTAACGCAACCCGGAGGTGCGGGTATCACTATCAGCTACACCATTAAAATGGAAAATATCAAGGTAAACACTTGTGCCGAGTCAATGGGGTGTAATGGAGTCATGACCACCACTACAGTTATTACGGCTGCACGGATCGGCTGGACCTATTACCAGACCGATAATACCGGGAAGACTAGTGTTTCCCGTAAATATGGTTTCGATAATGAGTCGGGCAAAGAATGGATCAACTTTTGATTTGTCTTGCCCGCTCAATACCGTGACTTCTTAAAATGTTTCGGTTATACCTGGCACAAACCACAGGTTGGTTTAGTATTTTATCCGGAACCTTGCGGGTCCAGTAAATGAACCTTTACAAATACCCCCCATAGTACCAGCGGTGGTATTTCGTTTATGCTAAGTTTATAACTGGCATTTTTTTTCAATAACCAGTAAAGTAAACTCTGCAGGTTTTATAATGGCTACACCTGCCTGTAAAATCATTCTTTTATTGGCAATATCTGCTGGGGTCATTGTGCTGACGTCCATTTTTACAAAATAGGCCTCCGATGCTTTATTTCCCATTAATTTCCCGCCCCTGAAATAACGGCTTAACATATCTTCCGCAGCTGATCTTATTTGCATCCAGGTTGCCGCCGTATTAGGCCTGTTGACGTAAGATGCCATAATACTATTCAGTTCGGTTTCTATAGCATCCTTAGTTGATATGGGCATTGTTGCCTTCCTGCTCAACAGGTTATTCTTCAATTTTACTCTTACAGAAGCAGAATCTTTAATGGCCGGCTGCTGTGCCATTGCAGCCATTGAAAGGTTCAAAATTGTAATAAGCAACAGAAGCTTCATTGAATTCATTTATCATGTTATCCCATAAAAATACTATTCTCCCCTTTAGGAAAACTCCCCTTTTTGAGGGATTGTGCCAGCTGCTGGCTGCATGTACTTTTATCCTCTAAATAGTATACAATGAAGAGCATTGTTATCGCCACACTACTCCTGGTTATAGTACATTCCTGCAAAACAGTCCCGGTTACAGGGCGCAAGCAGCTTAACCTGGTACCCAACTCCATGATACAGGCAATGGCCTTCTCACAATATGACTCGGTAGTAAAGGCCAGTCCTACCCTTTCCCAATACGATACCCGGGCTCAACTGGTGAGTAAAGTGGGCAGCAGGATACAACAGGCGGTGGAAACCTATATGCAGCAAAACAATATGAGTAAAGACCTGAAGAATTTCAAATGGGAGTATAATACCATTGAGGAGAATATTGTAAATGCCTGGTGTATGCCGGGTGGTAAAGTAGTAGTGTATACCGGGCTTTTGCCGGTTTCTCAAACGGAGGAAGGATTGGCTGTTGTGATGGGACATGAAATTGCTCATGCCATAGCCCGGCATGGTAATGAACGGATGAGCGAAGGCTTACTGATCAACCTTGGTGGCCTGGTACTGGAAGAAGCTTTGAAAGAAAAGAAACAGGAAACACAATTACTATTCTTAGGGCTGTATATGATAGGTTCCAACCTGGCCTTAGCCCTGCCTAACAGCCGGATGCAGGAAAGTGAAGCGGATAAACTGGGTTTGATATTTATGAGTATGGCTGGTTATAATCCCGAAGAAGCTGTACCATTCTGGCAACG
>JAEUVP010000239.1 GCA_016786805.1 Chitinophagaceae bacterium
TCGTTTCACTCCAATGGTATGATTGCCGATTCAGCCAGTTTTCATCTCGGCAGGCCCGTAGGAGCAAGAATGAAATGGCATCGCAATGGCTATCCTTCCGATTCTATTGATCATGTTAATGACAGCACAGATGTACAGGTCAGCTGGTTTGATGACGGTGCACCGGCTGCAGCCGGTTATTGGGTAAACGGGAAAAAGAATGGTAAATGGAAATACTTTCACCGCAACGGAAATGTTGCCGGCATCGTGGTCTATGATAAGGATAAAGAGATAACGCAGGAATATTTTAACGAAGACGGCAGCCCGGAAAAAAATATTAAAGCTGCAAATACCGAAGCCCGTTTTGCCAAAGGTGGTGATGAAGGCTGGTTAAAGTATTTGTACAAGAACTTATATTGGCCCAGGGATCTTAAGTTTGGTTCCGGCTCCACGGCAACCGTTGGAATTAGTTTTGTTGTTAACGAAGAAGGAAAAGTAGAGGACGTGATGGTGTCCACACCTTTTCACCCGGAATTTGATAAGATCGCTGTCAGGATCATTACGGAAAGCCCCAAATGGCAGCCTGCTGTGGACCACAACCGGAAAATAAAAGCTTACCGTCTCCAGCCCGTTACATTTACACAGGAAGAATAAGAAAGCCACGAATCACAACGATCACACTACTGAAAAATCTTTCATTCGTGCAATTCGTGTCATTCGTGGCCCATATAGTTGTGGTAAAATGCTTACCCCATCACTTCCACACTCCGCTGCACAAAAGCTGTCAGGTCTGCACCCTTCAGTAATCCCTGCGCCAGCATCGCTAAATCAAAAGTTTGTTTCGCCATGGCTGTTTGTTGTGCTTCATCAGCAGCTAAGATCCTGCTCACGATCTTGTGGTTTGCATTCACCGCCACTTTATAATTATCCGGCATCGCCCCGTAAAAATTCATACCGCCACCCATCCGGCTCATATCCTTCATCCGGCGCATCCATTCTTCCATGGTAATGGTCACCGGCATCGCATCAGCCGGCAGGCTCTCCACTTCCACTTTCATAGCAGGATTATTGATCGCTTTATCAAAAATCGCTTTCAGCTTTGTGGTCTCTTCTTCGGTGAGGGTATGTTTAGCCGTATCTTCTTTCACGATCAGTTTATCAATTACATCGGCATCCACTCTTTTCAGGGAGGTTTTCTCAAGCTTGCTTTCTAAGTGATGAATAAAATGCGTATCAATCGCCGTATTCATCAGCAGCACATCATAGTCTTTTTTCTTCGCTTCCTGGATATAGCTATCCTGTCTTTCTGCATCGGCTGTGTAGAGATAGACCAGCTGGCCATCTTTGTCTGTTTGAAAATCTTTGGTCTTAATACTGTATTCTTCCAGGGTGTATTTTTCCTTGGCTGTGTTTTCTAATAACAGGAACTCTTTGGCCTTCTCATAGAATTTCTCATCCGAGATCGCCCCGTACTTTACAAAAATGCCGATATCACTCCATTTCTCTTCGTAAGACTTGCGGTCTTTCTTAAAGAGCTCACTTAATTTATCCGCCACTTTGCGGGAAATATAACTGTTGATCTTTTTCACATTACTGTCGGCCTGCAGGAAAGAACGGCTTACATTCAGCGGGATATCCGGTGAATCGATCACCCCATGCAACAGCAATAAAAACTCCGGCACAATATCTTTCACTTCATCAGTAATAAATACCTGGCGGCTGAACAGTTTGATC
>JAEUVP010000123.1 GCA_016786805.1 Chitinophagaceae bacterium
GAAGCCATTTTTGAACAACTGGATGGTGTGATCAGTGCTGAATCAGGTTATACAGGCGGGCAAACAGAAAACCCAACGTATAAAGAAGTATGCAGTGGCGAAACCGGGCATGCAGAGTGCCTGCAGATCATTTATGATCCGGCAAAGATCAGTTTTGATGAGCTGCTGGAAGTATTCTGGGAAACACATGACCCCACCACACTAAACCGGCAGGGTGCTGATGTGGGAACGCAGTACCGCAGCGGGGTATTCTACCACAACGAAGAGCAAAAACAGAAAGCAGAAAAATATAAAATAGAATTAGACAAAAGTGGCGCTTTTGACCGGCCCATTGTTACCGAGATAACTCCTTTCACAAAATTCTATCCTGCTGAAAATTATCACCAGCAGTACTTTGAGAATAATGAGAATACGAACCCCTATTGTAAGATCGTTATCCGGCCTAAAATTGACAAGTTCAGAAAGGTTTTTAAGGATAAGCTGAAAAAGGATAATTAATATAAAAGACTGTGAAAAAATCACAGTCTTCTTTTTTTGTATCATTTCTGGTTTACTTTGTAAAAAAAGGAGTATGAAACGTTTTGCTATTCTTGTACTGCTGGCCGGTATAAGCATGTATGGACAGGCGCAAAAGACCATCTCTACCGTAAGCTTTCAACTCAGTTTCCCCCAGGGAGAATATAAATCAACCTACCCGGTAACCGGTGCCGGCATCAGGTGGAATATCATGCACCGGCCTTCCGCTGATATGCCGGTCAGTATCGGGGGTGAAATCGGGTTCCTGATCACCAGTTCCGACACTAAGTATTTTGACCTGTATACATTTGGTTTCTTCGACCGGTACCGTGTCACTGCCTCTAATAATGTTTTTTCACTGGCTTTTAAAGCACGGGCTGACATGGTGCCGCATGATAAGCCCGTCCAGCTGTTTTTGGATGGCACCATCGGAACCAATCTCTTTTTCTCCTCCGTTGATGCAGAAAGGGAAACTTTTTTTGGTAACAGCCAGTATGCCGGGGGAAATTCAACCAAAGGTTATTGGGCATTTATCTGGGGACCAGGTCTTGGTATTGAGATCCCGCTGGGAAAAGCAAAAGAAATTTGTTTGTCGTTAAAGACATCTTACCTGCTTGGTACGAATACAAAATACCTAACTGATCCTTATATTGATGATAACGGGAATGTTTTTTTTACAGAAAGAGAATCAAAAACAGATATGCTCGTTACGGAAGCCGGGGTACGCTTCGGGGTTTTTGGCAGGAAAAGAAACCACCGCTAAGAAAGCCGGGAAGGTAGTAAAAAACAAAAGGTGGGACAAACTCCCACCTTTTGTTTTGGGTACCATTCTGATCATGCAATTTGTTTTAGTTAAGTAGAGAATGGCTTTTCAGGAACTGGTTTCATTCATAGTAAAGGATTCGGTACACGGATTAAAAACGGGCTGACATAAGGATTTGGATTCATTTTACACAGGTAAGGTTAATGGCTGATGATCTTATTGTACAATTACTTTCTGACTGTATATCTTGCCGCCTTTTCTGACAACGATCACAAAATTTCCGCGGGCAGCAGTAAAATCGTTTACTGAAATGTTATTTTGGCCCTGTACCAGTACCACCGATTTACTATAAACCGATCTTCCTGAATAATCAACGATCTGCAGTTGGGCTGGCTCACTTCTGTCGGCATTGAATCTCGCCGTAAAACTGCTGCTGATAACCGATGGATAAACGTTCAGTTCCTGGCTATCATTTTCTGCGCCGGTTTTGAAAGCAAGTACAGAACTGTATTTGATCTCCCCGTTCTTACCTATCATTTTCAACCGATAGTTATAGTTTCCTTTAGAAACAGAATTATCATTATACGTTGTATGCTTTTCAAATGCATTTTCACCGGTATATTCAAAATCAGCGACAGCTGAATAGATACCAGTAGCAACAGCTCTTTCCAACAAACAACGATCCAGGCCTTCGGTAGTGGAGAAATCCCATTTGAATGCAATGCCGTTCCCGTTCCTGGTACCTTCAAAATTGATCAGGCTGGGTATAGCCAGTGGAAAAGGTGCATAATAGAATTTCTTGAAGTATAAACTTGCATAACGGGTACCGGTACTGGAGCTGTTATTGAAAGCACCAACCCGGTAGGTAAAAGAGGTTACGTTGGTATTGGTAACTGTGAACATCACTTCCTTGGCACTTGTATCCACCAATGCACCCCATAAAACACCTGTAACATTTGTACCCGTATAAGCTGTACCTGATTGAGAAATGCTAAGGTGACTGACAGTTGTATTAAAAGAGTAGGTACCACCTCCCATATCGATACGGTTATATTCCCTGAGGTTGTTGGGAGCTACGCCATCATCACCATCTATATCCAGCCCTGATACGTCAACAAAAGGCTGGCTGGCTGCAGTCGAAGTGCCCGTGAGTACAAATGTGATCAGGAAATCAATATATCCGTTGGTGTTAGCATTGACCCTGTATTCGGGTTGAAAGGCCTCGCCATAACCATCAATAGTTCTGTCAATATTCCGCAGGGCAATACCCGCAGACATATTTGTAATCTGCACCAGCGCATCATAGCCGGTAGTAACATTGGGAAATCTGTAAACAGCATTGACTGCCTTATCAGTTCCTGATACTAACGAAGGACTTTGAAATTTGTAGATTGGGGCCTGGGCAGAAGCATTGCCGGTGAGAACCAGGCTTGCAAGAAAACACAGAATAAGGCTGTTTACACGACGTGTAAAGATCGCTTTCATGGTACGAATTTTTTGACAGGTATTAGGACTTGTTAGGGCTGATCGAAGGATAGTGGCTAATCGTAAAACTACTAAAACTGCTTTTCTAAGGATTTCCCGGATTTATCTTTTCAATTTCCCAACCAGTATGTATCATTTTTACCAGTTGAGAAATCAAAAATATATTCCATATCTGGTATATGCAAGCCCAGCAAGGGTTTCAGCCGAATTGACCTTAAATATCAACCTGCATTTCAAGTGATTACACCTAAAAAAATATTCGGAAAATACTATAAAAAATGTCGGTTTTTACGAAAAAAGACAGTTGAAATACTATTTAGACTGTTGAAAATACCTGTAAATTTCCCTCTTTATTATGGTTCTTCCAGCTATCTCAAATGGACAAAACAGTCCTGAAAACATGTAAAGCTTTCACCCTCTTTTAACGGCAACGGAGTCCTGTATCCGAACTGCTTTTAATATCTTATACAATAAACCACAACACATGAGAAACTATACATTTTACTTTTTATCCTGCTTTCTTCTTCACCCGGTACTCTTTCACAGCCAGTCTCTGGCCGCAATAGACACCGGCAAATACAGGATCAACCTGCCTGCCCATTTTAAGCCCGGTAATAAAGCCTGGCGCATACTGGATGAAAAGCTCCCGCTTGTCTGCGAAGAATTAAAGGGAAAAGAGCTTTGCGGGGATGATTGTAACCCCGCCTATAATATTGATTTCACAATGTCTGCTCCTGTCGTGCTGGATTATTATGCTCAACGTATTGCCGGAACTAACTACGATATTATTACCCTGTATACATTTGAATGCTCCTTATTTTTAAAAAACAGTGCCGGGGAAATCGTTACACGGATCATTCTCGTTGATACAAATGATGTGTTCAAAATAGCTAACAAAGCCAGTATTGCTGAATTCCTGGTCCCGCCACCGCCCAATAAGATTTCGCTGCAAAAAAATGCTTCCGGGCAACCAGAAGTGGTGGTGGCAGCAAACCTCAACAACGCACCTGCCACTTCCGTGTTCAGATCAGAGGGAAGTTATGGAGGCATAGAAACACCTTACTCTTATATCAATAAGAACAAAGAGAAGTTAGCGCCTAAGGAAAAAGATCAGCTGGCAGTTATTGATCAGCGGATCAAAGCTCTCGACCAATAAAATGCCCTATTCCTTTAGCCTGACTTTCCTTAGTTCAAGCAGGTTGAGAGCATTAGGATAAAAACCTGTTACATTAGTTTGCACAAGATGTACTGCTTTATCATACCACAAAGGAACAATCGGTGCATCATTGATCATGACCTGGTCAGCCTGCTGGTAAAGCCTGAGCCGTAATGAATCATTTTCTTCAGTCAATGCCTGTTCAAATAAAGCATCAAACCTTGGGTTATTATATCGTGTATAGTTAGGTGGTGCCGGATTCTTTGAATAGAAAACAGATAAATAATTCTCCGCATCCGGGTAATCGGCGATCCAGCTACCCCTGAAGAATAGAGCCCTTGAATTAGAGGTCATTTCGAGTAACAACGATTTTTGAACCACATCCACCTGCACGGGTATACCCGCTTCGTCTAATTGTTTGGCGATAAAATTGGCCATGTCGGCATAGATGGGAACTGTCAGCAATTTAACAACAGGTAAATTTTTACCATCCGGGAAACCCGCCTCTGCCAGCAAACGACGGCTCATGGCAGGATCATAATAATATCCTTTTACGGCAGCGGTATCAAATGACGGCAGCCCCATCGGAACAAATCCAGATTCAGCGGCGGTACCTAATGAATTCCGCAAATACAATATCATCTTCCTCCTGTCAAAACCATAGTTGATCGCCTGCCTGATCTTTTTGCTTTTAAGCGGTGAGTTCTTAAGTATTTCATTGGTTGAATCGAATAATATTCCGAGGTACTCGGTATTCAGGTATGGACTTGTATGCAGCCTGATCTTACCTTCCCAGTCTTTCTTTAACACCCCCTTTTTGGTAAGCACTTCATCTTTAAAAGATGGATCAATATCATTGATAAACTCCAGTTTGTTTTGCCTGAACAGTAAAAACTCGGTGGCCTTACTATCGAAGAAAGTGATTTTTATCCCATCAAGGTAAGGCAGCCGGTTACCTGCACTGTCTCTCTCAAAATAGTTTTTGTTTTTGGTCATCACCAATGCCTGTCCTTCCACCCAGGCCACGAACTGAAAAGGGCCTGTACCTACAGGATGCCGGCGAAAATCACTCCCGTATTTTTCCACGGCTTCCTTAGCAACAATGGAACAATACTGCATAGATAAAATGCCGAGCACAGGATTATAGGGTCGCACCAGTTTTAGCTGAAAGGTTGAATCATTAAGGGCTTTGAAAGGTTGCAGTGAATCCACTTTCCGGTTAAATATCCAGGCACCGGGGCTGGCAATATTCTTATCAATGATCCGGTACAAGCTATATTCAATATCAGTTGCCAACAGCTTTCTGCCTTTCCCATCCGGGAAACATGCATCATCGTGAAAGAAAACATCATCTCTTATATGAAAGGTATAAACAAGCCGGTCATCCGATATTTCCCAGCTTTTTGCCAGCGAAGGGACTATTTGCAGTTGCTTGTCCACTTCCACCAGGGTATTATAGAGCTGGTGCGCCGGCCACATAATGGACTGGTTCTTGGCAAATGCCGGATCAAGGGAGGCAATGCCTGTTTGTTCATTATAATGGAACACTTTTTTATCACTGTGCTTTTTACCGCCGCAGGATACCAGGCATAAAGAGAGGATGAAATAAAGTGGAAAATATTTTGTTAAACGGTTCATTCCTTAAATATAGGCAGACTAAATTAGCAAACTAAAGCAAACATATCACATGAAAAGGTTGGTTAGTTATCTCATATTACTGAACCTGGTATTGCAAAATTCCTATGCCCAGCCTTTGCAAAAGAAAATAGGTTTTACAAGACAGGATACGCTGAGAGGCAGTATAACCCCGGAGAGAGCCTGGTGGAATGTATTGCACTATAACATCAATATCGATGTGAATATTGAAAAGAAAGAGATCACAGGTTATAATCAGCTGACATTTGATGTAGTTCAGGCCGGGAAGAACAAAGTAATGCAGATCGATCTGCAGGAACCGATGATTATTGAAAAAGTAACAGATGGCAGTATTTCGTATCCCTTCAAAAGAGAAGGTAATGTATACTGGGTCAATTTTGGAGAAAAGGATTTTGCTGCTGAAAAAGGGAAAAGAACGAATAGTATTTATATTTATTTCAAAGGAAATCCGAAAGTAGCAGTCAACCCGCCCTGGGATGGTGGCTGGATCTGGACCAAAGATGCAAAAGGCCGTCCATGGATAACTGTTGCCTGCCAGGGATTGGGTGCCAGTGTATGGTATCCCTGTAAAGACTACCAGGGCGATGAACCGGAAGAAGGAGCCCTTATAAATGTAACCGTACCGTCAAACCTGGTTGCAGTTGCCAATGGCCGTGAAGGCCCTCCCGGTGAAGAAAGAAATGGAAAAAAGAATTATTCCTGGAGAGTCACCAGTCCCATCAACAATTACAACATCGTGCCTTATATTGGCCACTATGTAAAATTCAGTGAAGTATATAAGGGTGAAAAAGACCTTCTTTCCTGCGATTATTGGGTACTCGACTACGATCTTGAAAAAGCAAAGAAACAATTTGGAAGAGACGTAAAACGAATGCTGAAAGCTTTTGAATACTGGTTTGGCCCCTATCCTTTTTATGAAGATGGTTACAAACTGGTAGAATCGCCCCACCTGGGTATGGAACACCAGAGCGCCGTTGCCTATGGTAATCATTTCCAGGATGGCTATTTGGGCATGGATCTTAGTGGCAGCGGCTGGGGAAAGAAATGGGATTATATCATCATCCACGAAAGCGGTCACGAATGGTTTGCCAATAATATTACCACGAACGATATCGCCGACATGTGGATACATGAAGGTTTTACTATGTATTCGGAAGTTTTATTCATTGAATACTATTATGGCAAAAAAGCAGGGGATGAATATTGCCTCGGCATCCGTAATAATATAAAAAACGATATATCATTGATCGGGCCTTATGGCGTGAACCAGGAGGGAAGCGGCGATATGTATAATAAAGGTGCCAACCTGCTGCATACTATCCGGCAGGTGATCAACAATGATGAATTATTCAGAACTATTTTAAGAGGCCTGAACAAAGATTTCTATCACAAAACGGTTGATTCGAAAGATGTAGAGGAGTATTTTTCTAAAAAATCCGGGAAAGATCTTTCTACAATTTTTGACCAGTACTTACGGACTACCAAAATCCCTGTACTGGAATATAAGCTGTCTGATAAAGCAATCTCTTATCGCTGGACAAATTGTATTGATGGTTTTAATATGCCTTTAAAAATAAGAGATCAAAAAGGTGAAATAGGGTTATCTCCCACCACCACCTGGCAAACAAAAAAACTGGCAACTGTAAACCCGGCATCAGTGCCTGAGTTTGATAATCTTTTTTATATTACTACAAAACAAATAAGCCAGTGACCTCACCATCCAAAAGACCCTTGGATATTGCTTATTGCCTATTGACCATTCAATCCTGACCAGTATCTTTACCACATGAGCACCATCCGCAGGCAAAGTATTATTTCTTCAACAGTGATCTATATAGGTTTTGCTGTCGGCTTGCTCAATACTTATTTTTTTACTAAGGAGGGCCTTTTTACAGAAGCGGAATATGGACTAACCAGCATATTTATTGCTATCGCTACCATGATGTATGTGTTTGCCATGATGGCTACCCCTTCCTATATTTTTAAATTCTACCATTATTATAACGATCACTTGCCGCCAAGTAAAAATGATATGATCACCTGGTCACTATTGGTCAGCCTGTTTGGTTTTTTACTGGTGATGATCGCAGGCTGGTTCTTCAAAGACATCGTGATCCGGAAATTTGGTGAGAAGTCTCCCATACTCCTCACCTATTACTATTGGATATTCCCGATGGGATTAGGCCTCACAATTTATTCAGTGCTGGAAGCCTATGCATGGAACCTGGGTAAGTCAGTGCTGACCAGTTTTTTAAAAGAAGTGCAATGGAGATTACTGACCACCGTTTTGATCATTTTAATGATCACCGGCATCATTAAAGATTTTTCTCTTTTTATCAAACTCTATGCATTCACCTACCCCGCTATAGCACTCACACTTTTTATTTATCTGGTTGCTACCAAAAAGATTCATTTTACATTTACCGTCAGCAAGGTCAGCCGTCGTTATTTCGGAAAAATTCTGCGGCTCTGCTTGTTTGTGTATTCGGGCACTCTCATCTTTACCCTCTCCCAGGTTTTTGACACATTAGTATTAGCTGTTAAAAGCGGGGCCGATGTCGCAGGCATATTTGCTTTAGCGCAGATCATGGGAAGTGTGATACAGGCACCGCAGCGGGGAATTGTAGCTGCTTCTATTTCTCATTTGTCTAAGGCCTGGAAAGAAAAGAACATGGACCTGCTCCAAAGAGTTTACCAGCGTTCTTCTATCAATCAACTGATCTTTGCTTCCGGCCTTTTTATATTGATTACCCTAAATTACAACGAGGCCATTCTCACTTTTCACCTGAAAGAAACCTACCTGGCAGGATTCAGTGCTTTTATTTTGTTGGGATTAATGCGGATCGTGGATATGGGCACCGGTGTCAACGCCCAGATCATTTCCACCTCTAATTACTGGAAGTTTGAGCTGATCAGTGGTGTCATCCTCTTAGCGTTAATGCTGCCACTCACCTATTTTCTTACCATCAAATATGGCCTGATAGGGCCTGCTATCGCCAATTTGATATCTATCACCATTTATAATATCGTCCGCATTGTTTTCCTCTGGAAGAAATTCAGGTTATTCCCGTTCACTATTCAGTCACTCTATACCATTTTATTGGCTGCCAGTTCCTTTGCTATTTGTTATTATGCATTTATAACCCTCCATGGGTTTGCAGGTTTGTTTGCCCGCAGTATTGCATTCATTGCGCTGTATAGTGCTGGCGCTATTTACTTGAATCTTTCACCAGACATTCAACCGGTCTGGTACACTATTCAAAAAAGATTGGGAATCAAAAAAGATTAATTAGCCGCAGAAAGACTGGCTTCACTGCTTTCCAAACGACCGGCACCAATGAAACGTTGCAGGTAATACGGTTCAAACATATCACTAATGGTCACTCCTTGTGATACAGAAGCATGAACGAATTTGTTATTCTGAAGGTAGATGCCCACATGCGAAACACCACCCCTTGTGTTAAAGAAGAGCAGGTCGCCTTCTTTTAACTCAGTTCTTGAAATAAGTTTGGCAACACGGTATTGCTCCCGGGCAGTGCGGGGAATAGCCAATCCAAAAGCACCGGCGATAACCGACTGAACAAATGCAGAGCAATCAACTCCTTTCTTGGTAGTACCACCCATACGATACCGGGTACCGTACCATTCATCTATCTTTTCCAGTAAAACATGATTTTGTAATTGCTCCACTTCCGTATTCAGCAGCACAGAATATTTCAATTGGAGAGAGGAGGCACTTTCGATAACAGAAGAACGGTCTCCAAAGAATGAAGGGGCAGGTTCAGGGGTTGTTTCTACTACAGAAATTCTTCTTGTTGTTCCCGTTTCCTTTTTGGCCGGTACAGGCTCTGAAGCAATCGGTTCTGTTGTTGCTGTCAGGGCAATATTGTCGATAAATTTGGGTGAAGCCTTAGTAGAATGAGTTGAACGAGCCTGGTCATTATTGGTTACGGAAGAAGAGTTTACCTGCTTATTACTGGTAAAATTCAGGGGCTTAAGACTGGAACAACTGGCCAGTAAAAAGATGATCGATATTGCAGGTAAAATGTTCTTAACCATTACTCTCTGATTTTTCAGGATGAATTCAGCGGGCAGGAAACAAAAACCTTGCCTTGATCTGGCAGGCTTGCAAAAATATAGGATAAAGCCCGAAATTTACCCGGATTAATAAACGGATTTTGGATGATTTAATTGCCCTGAAAACTAAGTCGCTGTTTGCAAGCGGTTTAGGGTTTCCCACAGGCTGTGTATATTGAGCCGGGTCAACCAGTGGCCAATTGCTCTTTATTGATTATTATTGACATATGACGATGCAATTACTCTTATCCTACATCAGTTTTTTATACCTCAGCACAGGTTGCCAGGAAGCATCCACCGCTGAAAAAACAATTACCGACAGCCTGCCTGTTATAACGGTTAAAAAGCAGCCTGTTCGTGATACCATACCGGCGCCAGTAGTACTGAAGCCCTATTCTTCATTAGTGTATGAAAAAACAGAGTTATTAGCCGCTGCCCCCGGTACCAAATCAGTACTTTTTAATACCTCGGGCTCAAAGCTCTATGCCATGAACCTGGAAGGTATGAGTGTTTATGAATTTGACCAACCCAGCCGTAAAATAACCCGTGAATTCAAATTCAAACCGAATAAGGGAACCGGCTGGGACTATGTGAAAGAAAAACCGATCGCTTCTTTCCAGGAAAAACCAGTGGAAGCCTGTTTCAGTCATGATGATAAAATTTTATGGGTATCCCTGCATAATGCAGAAGGCATCGTACCTATCCGGGTTGATTCTATCGAAGTCAACCGGAAACCCGATTCCATCAAACATGCAGTGAAGAAAGTAACAGTGGTCTATCCCGGCAGCAGCAAAAAAGATTCCTTTGATGTGCCCCTGATCAAAACGGGTAAAACCCCAAAGATTATATCCAAAACTGCCGACAGCAAATATTTGCTGGTGAGCAACTGGCATTCCTATAATGTAAGTGTGCTGGAAATGAATAAGGACATTTATCCTTATGGAAAGATCATCAGTACTATCCCTGTATCCTCCATTCCAAGAGGCATTGCAGTGGATGATAAAAACAATAAATCCTATGTAGCCATTATGGGCGGAGCCAGCATTTCAGTTATCAATAATTCGGCATGGATGAAAGAAGAGGATATAGCAGTGGCTTCTAACCCCCGTCATATTGTGCTGGACAGCAGCCAGCGGATCTTTGTATCATATAACAGGCTGGCGAAGATTGCCTGTATTGATGCGGTAACGGGGAATACCTTGTTCAGCGCATCCACACATGCTCAACCCCGGACCATCATATTGTCAAAAAATCACAAGTTCTTATTTGTAACCTGCTACAGCAGCGATTTTGTGGATGTTTATAAAGTAAATGACAGCAATTTTGAACAGATCGCCTCGCTTCCCTGCAAGGGACACCCGGTGGGTGTGGATATATTCGAGAATAATGACAAACTGGAAGCCTGGGTCTGCAGCTATTCCAATGGCTCCATCAGCGTATTTAGTTTTAAAAAGAAATGAACATCGGATTTTCGTGGCGAAAAGAATCGGAAATTTGCCATTCCCCTTATCCTGACTATTGACTATTGACTATTGACTATTGACTATTGACTATTGACTATTGACTATGAAGTTTTCTCACCTACACGTACACACCCAATATTCCCTGCTTGACGGAGCTGCCTCCATACAAAATCTTTACAAGAAAGCGATAGCCGACGGAATGCCGGCACTGGCCATCAGTGATCATGGCAATATGTTTGGTGTTTTTGACTTTGTGGCCGAAGCCTATAAACACAAGGATGAGAACGGGAAAGTAAAAGTAAAGCCCATTGTCGGCTGTGAATTTTATATTACGGCCAACCGTCACCAGAAAACATTTACCAAAGAACAAAAAGACAAACGCTTCCACCAGATTTTACTGGCAAAGAATGAACAGGGATATAAAAACCTGGTGAAGCTGACTTCGTTGGGTTTTATTGAAGGGCTGTACAGCAAATATCCCCGGATAGATAAAGAACTGATCGTTCAATACCATGAAGGATTGATCGCCACTACCTGTTGCCTTGGTGCATCTGTACCACAGGCTATTTTAAAACATGGTGAAGAAGAAGGTGAGAACGAATTCAAATGGTGGCTGAATATTTTCCAGCAGGATTTTTATGTGGAATTACAGCGTCACGGCATGGCCGAGCAGGATAAAGTGAACCTGGTGCTGATCAAACTCGCAAGAAAATACAATGTAAAAATCATTGCCAGTAATGATTCACACTACGTGGAGCAAAGTGATTTCAATGCGCATGATATTTTACTTTGTATCAATACCGGCGAAAAGATCACCACTCCTGCCCTTCGTGATTTTGTGGATGATGATGTGAATGTAAAGGACAAACGTTTTGCCTTTCCCAACGACCAGTTCTATTTCAAGACCACGCAGGAAATGAGTAAGGTCTTTCATGACCTGCCCGAAGCATTGGATAATACCAACGAGATCGTTGATAAAGTTGACCTGCTGAATTTAAAAAGAGAGATACTACTTCCCTTCTTCCAGGTACCCAAAGAATTTTCTTCACAGGATGAATACCTGGAACACCTGACCTGGGAAGGTGCCAAAAGAAGGTACAATGAAATAACGCCGGAGATCGATGAACGGATCCGTTTTGAATTGTTCACCATCAAAACAATGGGCTTTGCCGGTTACTTCCTGATCGTGAGTGATTTCATTCGTGCCGGCCGTGATATCGGCGTATTCATCGGGCCTGGCCGTGGTTCTGCCGCAGGTTCCGTCGTTGCATTCTGTACAGGTATTACCAGCATTGACCCCATCAAATACAATTTGCTGTTTGAAAGGTTTCTGAATCCTGACCGTAAGTCAATGCCCGATATCGACACTGACTTTGATGATGAAGGACGACAAAAAGTAATTGATTACGTTGTTGACAAATATGGCAAAAACCAGGTGGCACAGATCATCACTTATGGCACCATGGCCGCCAAGATGAGTATCAAAGACGTGGCAAGGGTAATGGATCTTCCATTGGCAGAATCCAATGCATTAGCGAAAATGGTACCGGATCGTCCGGG
>JAEUVP010000263.1 GCA_016786805.1 Chitinophagaceae bacterium
CAGTATTCCCAACACGATTATCGTTTATATCATTGCTTTCTTTGCTCTCGATTTTGCCGGCTACTGGGTGCACCGCTTACAGCATGTAGCTAACTTTTTCTGGAACGGTCATATCGTCCATCACAGCAGCGAAGAATTTAACCTGGCCTGTGCCCTGCGGCAAAGCATCTCCTCCATCGTAAAAACATTTGCCGTCTTTTTATTACCTGCCGCCCTGCTGGGTGTACCGGAACAGGTAATTGGGATCGTGGCGCCGTTGCATTTGTTTGCCCAGTTCTGGTATCATACCCAACATATCAACCGCATGGGATTTCTCGAAAAGATAATCGTCACGCCTTCGCATCACCGGGTGCACCATGCCATCAACAAGGAATATATTGATAAGAACTATGGGCAGATCTTTATTTTCTGGGACAAATGGTTTGGCACTTACCAGGAAGAATTACCCACCGTGCCGCCGGTATATGGTATCACAAGACCGGTACAAACCTGGAACCCGATCAAAATAAATTTCCAGCATATATGGCTGCTGATCAAAGATGCCTGGAGAACAAAGAACTGGAACGATAAATTCACTCTCTGGTTCAAACCCACGGGTTACCGTCCTGCTGATGTGGCAGCGAAATACCCGGTTCATAAAATTGAAGACGTTTATCATTTCAATAAGTATGACACCAAAACATCGCCTGCTTTTACTGCCTGGACCTGGTTTCAATTATTGATGATCCTTGGCTTTGTAAGCTATATGTTTGGCAATATTGCGTTGATCAAAGAATTGGGCAGCTACAATATTTTCTGGTACGGTGGTTTTATTTTTCTCAGTGTGTATGCATTGACTGACCTGATGGACCGGAATGCTTCTGCCATGATCGTTGAAATAGTAAGAAGCGGACTTGGCCTGTATTTTATCTATACCCAGGATGACTGGTTTGGAGCCAGCACCTATCTTGCTGCACTCAAATATATACTCGGGGCTTATTTTATTCTTTCTATTCTAGTTACGGGCTGGTTTGTGATTAAACATAAGAAGGAGGATTTGAGTTTGGCTCCTGCTTAAATAGTTTTATACTTTGCCAGGAATCATACCCGGCAACACTAATGAAATACGATGAAAATTGTTGAGAAAATCCGGCTGTCTTCCATTACTTGCTCCGACAGAAGGATGGATATCATTGATGATAATTATCTTCTCGATACTCCAATTAATAAATATAAAGTAAAGTGTGAGTCTTGCAGGTTTCCAGATATTGACAAAACTCCCGACCCTTACTACTTAGCCCAAAACCGGGTTTTTACCGGTATTGAGATCATGGAAGCAGACCTGGGTAATCTTTTTATCTCTGGGCGGCTTAAAAAAATATTTGAAATTCTCTTCCCGGGCTCCTGCACTTATAAAAAGACATATATCCAGGGAACCAGCATCTCTACCAACTGGTGGCTTGCTATCCCGGTAAATAAGGTTATAAGTGGTGAAGTAAAAAACAAAATACCCCGTTGTAAAAAATGCAATGAGCCTTTACATGCCCATCCTGGTTCTCAATACAAATCCTGGACAGATTTTTTTGAAGGTGAAAACGATATTATCAAATCAGAAAATTGGTATAGTACTGATGAAGAAGATTGGAAGAGATCATGGCTTGGAAGGGATATATTTCTTTCCGTAAGACTTATTTTATTGCTGAAAAAGATCGGGGCAAAGGGCATCTATCAATATCATCAATATGGCTCGCCAAAATTTACCCTGACGAAATCAGAAAAAGAATGGGCAGATGAAGCTATTACTAAAATAGGAGATTTGGCAATTAGTAACACAAGGAAAGAAATCACCGCTGCCGATATCACTAAAATGATGAATGCTTTAAATGTAAAGAAGATAAATAC
>JAEUVP010000267.1 GCA_016786805.1 Chitinophagaceae bacterium
GGCTGAACTGTTGCAACAACGAGGAATAAAAGTGGTGGCTATTATTACCAGTGATCATGCGGCAGCCAGCAGCAGCAAAAGAAAGGACGGAAAAAAATTAGCTGATTTTGCATCGCTGGTGATCGATACCGGTGCACCTGCCGGTGATGCCATGATACAGGTTGAAGGATTAGAAACACCGGTATCACCGGGATCAACAGTCGGCGGGGTGCTGATCATTAACAGTATCAAAGCAGAGCTGGCCAAATTGCTGACCGAAGCCGGGCAACCACCAACGGTACTGACAGCAGCCTGTGTGGTGGGAGCTGAGAAAGCTACCCGTTTATTTGAAACAGCCTATGACGAACATGCACACCGGATGGCGGAGCTTTATAAACATGCAGGAAAATAATTTATGACGGATTAAAATTTTTTATGACAGCAATCAGAACAACCGTAGTAGGCAGTTATCCATTTCCCGGCTGGCTGGAATTTGCCTCGAAAAACTTGGAACAATTCGGCCCGGCTGATATAGAAGAAATGATTGAAGATGCCGTCGTAGCGGCTATTCACGACCAGGTAACGTCAGGGTTGGATGTGATCACCGATGGTGAACAAACAAGACTGGATTTCAACTTATCCTTTTATGGATTTATTAAAGGGATTGAGCATAATGAAACAACTACCCGGAAATTTGGCCCGGCAGCCCATGATCAGCGGGGAAAAAATAACATTGTGGGTGAACTCGTAGCACCGGAGGGGTTGGGTGCCGTAAAAGAATTTCAGCGATTGAAACGACTCGCCCCAGCAGGCCCGGTATTAAAAGCAAGTGTGCCCGGACCTTATACACTGAGCGGTCGCTTATTACCCAATGCTGTTTATAAAGACCGTTTTGCCATCACCGAAGCCCTGCTTCCCATTGTCCGCCACGAACTGGAAGCATTGGTGACAGCGGGCTGTACAGAGATCACCGTGGATGAACCTTCCATGAGTTGCTATGCTTATAAAGAAGATACCAAACGTTTTGTTGATATTTTCAATCGCACAGTAAAAACAATTGCAGGTAAATGTAATCTCAGTACGCATTTATGTTTTGGTAATTTCAAAGGACGACCGGTAGGCTACCGGAGTATTAAACCCATGCTGCCGGATTTTTTAGATATGAACGTAAATGAAATTCATATCGAAATGGCCAACCGGGAATTTGCAGAAATAGAATTACTCGCTGCTTTTGCAGAAAAGATGCATGTGGCGGTGGGCATTATTGATGTAAAAAATTATTATATCGAAACGGTGAATGATGTGGTGGAGCGGATACAACGCTGTTTAAAATATGTGCCGGCAGAAAAATTATCGGTGGCGCCTGATTGCGGATTAAGCCAGACCGCAAGATGGGCTTCCCGGCAAAAATTAGCGAATATGGTAGCCGGCGCTAAAAAAGTAAGAGAAAGTTTATGAGTTTACCGCATCTTAAAATATATAACGACTACAATACAATGTCAGCGGCAGCTGCTGAACTGATTCTTGACGTGGTACGATTAAAACCCGAAGCAGTATTATGTTTTGCCACCGGCAACACACCGGTTGGCACTTACAGGGAGCTGGCTGCTAAAGCAAGAGAAAGCGGAACTGATTTCAGCCGCTGTTTTTGTATCGGGCTGGATGAATGGTTGGGTGTTCCCGGAAATAAAAGCGGCAGTTGTAAATATATCCTGCAAGAGCAGGTGTTTGACCCATTGGGAATTAAACCAACACAGGTGCACTTGTTTGATGGCCTGACGAATGCAGTGGAGGCGGAATGTGAAAAAATGAATGCTCTTATTGACAGCAGGGGCGGAATTGACTGTATGCTGGTGGGCATTGGAACAAATGGACATATTGGGTTCAATGAACCGGGTGTTGATAGCAGATTAAAAGCACATGAACAGGTCTTACATGCAAGTACGCTGGATTCCGGGAAACATTATTTTAATGAGCCCACTCCCATTAAAAAAGGGATTACGTTGGGTTTAGCACAGGTGCTGCAGGCAAAAATGGTATTGTTATTGGCCAATGGTGTTTCCAAATCAGCAATTATCCGGAAAACACTGGAAGGGGAAATAAGCCCGGCTGTTCCGGCCAGTTTTATTCAACAACATACAAACGCATATGTGCTGCTGGATAAAGAGGCAGCCGCTGAACTGACACTATAAATGGAATTGATAAAAGCCATATTGAAAGATGAAGCATTGATTGCTGACATGGATCGCCTGCAGTCAGTGGAAAATGGTTTTCAGTTGTGGTGGCTGGGGCAAAGTGGGTTCCTGTTGCAATGGAAAGGCAAAAGAGTATTGCTGGATCCTTATCTCTCCGATTCATTGACCACTAAATATGCTGCCACCGATAAACCGCATACCCGGATGAGTGAATTGGTGCTGCAACCGGAATTATTGCGCAATATATCCATAGTGAGTTCCAGTCATAATCATACGGACCACCTGGATGCGGATACACTGGTACCGGTGTTGAAAAACAATCCCGGCATACAGTTTATAATCCCGGACGCCAACAGGGCCTTTGTAGCGGAACGTGTGAAATGCGCTTTCGATTTTCCCGTTGGCCTAAACGATGGCCGTTCTGTAGCAATCGGGGATTTTATTTTTCATGGCATCCCAGCCAGTCATAATGAAATTGACAGGGATGAAAATGGCCAGTGCAGGTATATGGGATATGTGATTGAGTTTGGTCCGTATAAAGTCTACCATAGTGGTGATACACTCTGGTTTAATGAGATGCCAGACCTGCTTCTTCCCTTCGCGGTGGATGTGGCTATCTTACCGATCAATGGTAATAAGCCGGAACGAAAAGTAGCTGGTAACCTGGATTGCAAAGAAGCAGCATTACTGGGAAAAACTATTCATGCCGAGGTTGTGATTCCCTGTCATTATGATCTGTTTTCTTTCAATACAGCTGACGTAAATGAATTTGTAACTGCGGCATCAGCTATCGGGCAACCTTTCAGAGTACTGAAAATGGGTGAACGATATGATCAGCCGGTAAAACAATATGTAGTATGAAGAAATTTTTTTCGTCCTCACCCGTATGGGAGCAGGTAGGATTATTGCTGATCAGGGTAACACTCGGCGTATTCCTGGTTTATCATGGCTGGGAGATTTTCAGCCCCGCAAAAATGAACGAATACCTGCTCTGGGATAATTTCAAGAACTCCAATGGCAAATTACTTGTATATGCAGGCAAGGCGGCAGAACTGGTTGCGGGTATCTTTTTTATATTGGGATTGTTCACAAGACTGGCATCATTGTTTACAATAGGCACCATGTGTTATATTGCTTTTTTCCTGGGCAATGGTATTATCTGGAATAATGACCAGCATCCGTTCCTGTTTGTATTGCTGGCATTGGTTTTCTTTTTTACCGGGCCGGGAAGGTATAGCCTCGATCATTATTTATTCAAATCGAAATCGAGGTATTGATTATGCCCGACAGTTCACAAGTATATATTAATACAAAAGGCAAGGAAGCCAACAGCTATGATGCGAT
Organism: Chitinophagaceae bacterium; assembly: GCA_016786805.1. GTDB lineage: Bacteria > Bacteroidota > Bacteroidia > Chitinophagales > Chitinophagaceae > CADEDV01. Next base: position 3,519 of record JAEUVP010000267.1, read on the forward strand.
TGTGATCGGCAGTGGTATCAGTGGCGGTTGGGCAGCCAAAGAACTATGTGAAAAGGGATTGAAGACATTAGTGCTGGAAAGAGGAAGACCGGTGGAGCATATCAAAGATTATCCAACGGCTAATTTATCAAGATGGGAACTGCCTCACCGCGGATGGATCACGAATGAAACAAGACAACAAAACCCGCTGATCAGTAAAGCAGCCGGTTACGATGAAAGCACACAGCATTTTTTTGTAAAAGATGCAGATCATCCATATGTGCAGGAAAAACCATTTCAATGGGTGAGAGGTTACCAGGTAGGAGGCAAATCACTCACCTGGGGAAGGGCTTGTGCCCGGTGGAGTGAATATGATTTCACGGCACCCAAACGATATGGCTATGGTGAATCCTTTCCGATAGAATACAAGGATATCAAAGACTGGTACAGCCATGTAGAAAAATTCATTGGTGTGTGTGGCAGTTATGATGGTATTCCTTCCATGCCGGACGGTGAGTTTTTAACGGCGTATGAATTGAATGCGGTAGAAAAACATATGCAACAGGTGCTGAAAGAAAAATTCAACCGGCATTATGTTTCGGGACGCTGGGCACATATCACCGATCCGAAACAAATTCACCTCGACCAGGGCCGTGCACAATGCATGAACCGCAACTTATGCATGCGGGGTTGCCCTTTGGGAGGATATTTCAGTTCCAATTCCTCCACTTTACCCTGGGCCGGGAAAACAGGCAACTTAACTATTCGTCCGCATTCAGTCGTACATTCCATTATTTATGATGAACAACAACAGAAAGCGGTGGGTGTGAGGGTGATCGATGCCAACACCAAAGAGAGTAAAGAATATTTTGCGAAGATCATTTTTGTAAATGCTTCAGCATTAAATACAAATTTAATTTTACTTAATTCTATATCAAACCGTTTCCCGGGCGGATTGGGTAATGACAGCGGCGTATTGGGAAAATATATTTGCTTTCACAATTACCGGGGCAGTATGAACGGTGATATAGATGGGTTCACCGATAAATAC
>JAEUVP010000273.1 GCA_016786805.1 Chitinophagaceae bacterium
ATCGGTAAGCAACGTGATGTGCAATATGAAAGTGCCGATATGCAATTGTTCCCGCGGATATGGGATCCCAGCAACGACCAGGGACATGCCGATTTCTATGCTGCCTGGCTGAACCTCGGACAAGAGCCAAGCCCCATCACCGGGAGAACAAGAAATTCACCTCCCACCATGGGTGATAATATAAAATGGTTCTTTACGTACCAGAATGGTTTTATGTACTGGCGTTATTTTATGTGGAATTTTGCCGGGAAACAAAATGATGTGCAGGGCTTTGGTAACCGGAGAGATGGTAACTGGATCAGCGGTATTCCAATTATTGATAACAGCCGTCTCGGTGACCAGGACATGCTGCCAGACAGCCTGAAAGAAAACAAAGCCCATAATAAACTATTCCTGATCCCCTTCATATTGGGTATACTCGGTTGTGTTTACCAGTTCGTAAGAAACAAAAAGGACTGGGTAGTGAGCTTCCTCTTATTCTTCTTTACAGGTATTGCTGTGGTATTATACCTGAACCAACCCGGTAACCAGCCCCGTGAAAGGGATTATGCTTATGTAGGATCGTTCTATGCTTTTGCAATCTGGATCGGTCTTTCTGTAGTTGCATTTGTAAGATTAGCCCGTGAAAAAGCAGACCAGTTGACATTCACCAATACATTGACCTATGGCGCTGCCCTTACTTTCCTGATCATGCTGATGAGCACGGCCAGTGAGACTCCGGGTGGTATGTTCATGTCAGCCATTGCTTCATCAGTGATCTATGTTGCAGCCGTAACTGCTATCACTTACCTCGTGAGGGCAGTTTCATCCGCAGGACAAAATGCGAGGGTGCTGAATATTGCCACCACCGTTATTTGCCTTGCTGCTCCGTTATTAATGGCCCAGCAGGAATGGGACGACCATAACCGCAGCAAGAAAACACTGGCACCGGATATGGCGAAAGATTATCTCGAAAGCTGTGCGCCCAATGCCATCATTTTCACTTTTGGCGATAACGATACCTACCCGCTGTGGTATGCACAGGAGGTGGAAGGTGTTCGCCCGGATATCCGTATCATCAATAATAGTTTGCTGGGCATTGACTGGTATATTAACCAGCTCCGCAGAAAGATCAACCAAGCTGATCCTGTGGATGTGATCTGGAGCGAAGAACAGGTGGAAGGTCATAATCGGGAGTTCCTCCGATACCGTGCACAAGGATCTAAAGAAACTTTCTATGACTTATATGATGCGATGAAGAATGTGATCGGCAAACCGTATATAGATCCCGATACAAAACGTGATGTAGGTACAGGCACTTTCCCTGTGGCCCGTTTCAAAGTTCCGGTTGATACGATGCTCGTCAGGAAGAATGGAACTGCCAATGCTACTGATATTGTTTATCCTGAGATCAGGTTCGAGATACCGGAAAATAAATTACAGGAAGGACTTGTAAGAAGCGATCTTATAATTCTCAATATCATTGCGGCCAACCAATGGAAGCGGCCTATTTATTTCACAGCACCGTATGGTTCATTAGGCTTTGGCGGTTTCCTGCGTAAAGATGGTCTCGCTTACCGGTTGGTTCCTGTTCAAACTCAAAACCGTTCTGCCAACTGGCTGATCAATATGGGAAGAACCGATGACAACCTTGATTTCATGGCCAATAATATGCTGAACAAATTTGTCTTTGAAAGCCAGCGGGGAGTTTATTTTGATGAAGAGAACAGGCGCCATGCTCTCAACCTGCGCAGCACATATGGCGAGATCGCCGGTAATATGGCGGATGCAGGCAAAAAAGAAGAAGCCCTGAAGTTGCTCGAAAAAGCAGAGAAACTGGTCAATAAATATGACCTGCCTTATGCCATGACCAGCCGCGACAATGGCCATAATATCCAGAACATGTCTTACCTCGAAGCTTGTTACAAAGCTGGTAATACACAACTGGCAAAAGAAATAAGTGCCGCAATAAAAAAAGATTTGCAGCAGCAAAAGGCTTATTTCGATTACCTGCGAACAGAAAAAGAAGAAATGTTTGGTCTCTTTGATGGTCGTAATGGGGAAGCCGCCCAGAACGAATATTTCCTGCAATTGCTGGATGCACTGGAACAAAAATATGGTGCAGCACCAGTAGCCCCTGTTACTCCAGGAACCGAAGGAAACAAAACCATTGTGACACCACCGGCAAGAGATAGTGGTACTCCTAAATAATATTTATTGGTGATATCTTTCAAAACCCCGGATTTACCGGGGTTTTTTAGTACCGAACCTCTTACCCGTTTGGTTGTTGTTATGCTGTGCTGCATAAGTGGTATTTGTCGTAAATTGTAATACATGAGAGGTTTCCATTTCACAAAATTTGATGCTGATGCTGAGGGTAAAGGCCGTTTTGAACAACTGCTTGATCTTTTCATGCAATTACTCACTTACACCAGCGGTGATGTAAGTGAGGCCATGCAATGGCTGAATGAGCTGGATAAAAAATATCAACTGACCGATGATGAATATGGCATGGGTGATTTTATTGATGAGCTGAAAGAAAAAGGATATATCACCGGTGATAATGAACCAGGTGAAATCAAGATCACACCCAAAACGGAACAGGGCATTCGTAAAAAGAGTTTGGAAGAGATATTCGGTAAACTCAAGAAGACAAAACAGGGAGACCATCACAGTTTCAAACCCGGGCAGGGAGATGAATTGAATCCCGAAACCAGGAATTACCGTTTCGGTGATATGCTGGAGCAGATCGATTTTACCGAAAGCATCCGGAATGCACAGATCAATCATGGTATTGAGAGCTTCAATATGCAGGAAGATGACCTGAGTATCCGGGAAACGGATTTTAAAGCGCAAACTTCTACAGTACTGATGATCGACATCTCTCATTCCATGATCTTATACGGGGAAGACAGGATCACACCCGCCAAAAAAGTCGCGATGGCGCTGAGTGAACTGATCAAAACAAAGTACCCGAAGGATACATTGGATATCGTGGTGTTTGGCAATGACGCCTGGCCGATTGAAGTCAAAGATCTTCCTTATTTGCAGGTGGGGCCTTACCATACCAATACGGTAGCAGGGTTAGAATTAGCGATGGATATATTGCGTCGCAGGAAAAACCCCAACAAACAGATATTTATGATCACAGATGGGAAACCCACCTGCCTAAAGATCGGGAAGCGGTATTATAAGAACAGTTTTGGATTAGACCGCAAAGTGGTGAACCGTTGTATGAACCTGGCAGCACAGTGTAAGAAACTGAAAATACCTATCACTACGTTCATGATCGCCACCGACCCTTACCTGCAACGTTTTGTGCAGGAGTTTACAGAAACCAATAACGGGAAAGCCTTCTTTGCCTCATTGGATAAGCTGGGTGCTTTTATATTCAAGGATTTTGAAAGTGGGAAACGAAAAACTGTATACTAGATAGCCGGGAAGACGGAAAGAAAATAAGGAATTTAATTCGAGCAGAATATGTATAAATTGACTGACTATGAAGAATTCCTCTGCAAAGAGATTGTAGACTGTGCATACCGGGTACATAAAGAATTGGGACCCGGGTTACTGGAGAAAGTGTACGAAGCCTGCTTTTGCCATGAACTAAAAAAGAAAGGAATCAAATTTCAGAGACAAGTTGAGTTACCAATTCACTATGATGGATTGGTGTTTGATGAAGGGTTGCGGATGGATGTACTAGTTGATGAAATAGTTATTTGTGAACTAAAGGCCGTTGAGCTGGTTAACCCACTCTGGCAAGCTCAAATAATGAGTCATTTAAAAATGACAGCAAATAATATTGGTTTTGTTATCAATTTTAATGTGCCACTAATAAAGGATGGTATCAGAAGATACTGTATTGAATAATTAAAAATGAAGGCTTACCGTCTTCCCGACTTACCGGCTATGAACATAAAAAAAATAAAAACTCTCGGCGAACTCAAAGACTCCGGCTATCAGCCCAGAAGCATCAAAGAAGAAATTCGCCAAAACCTGATTGCCAAACTTAAAAAAGGAGATGCCACCTTTTCCGGCATTGTCGGTTACGAGGACACAGTGATACCTGACGTGGAAAGAGCACTACTCAGCAAGCACAATATTTTGTTCCTTGGTTTGCGGGGACAGGCCAAAACAAGAATGGCCCGGCAAATGGTGGAACTGCTGGATGAATATATCCCCTGTGTGGCCGGCAGCGATATCAATGACGACCCCATCAGCCCTGTTTCCAGGTTTGCCGAAGAGGAAATCGCTACCCATGGTGATGAAACACCTATTCACTGGATCCACCGAAGCGAACGCTATGGCGAAAAACTGGCCACGCCGGATGTGAGTGTGGCGGACCTGATCGGGGATATTGACCCGATCAAAGCTGCTAACCTCAAACTAAGTTTTGCAGATGAACGGGTATTACATTATGGTATCATCCCCAGAAGTAACCGGGGTATTTTTGTGATCAATGAATTGCCCGACCTGCAGGCAAGGATACAGGTGGCCCTGTTTAATATCCTCGAAGAAGGGGATGTGCAGATAAGAGGTTTCAAATTAAGACTGCCCCTGGATATATTATTTGTTTTCACGGCTAACCCGGAAGACTATACCAATCGTGGCTCCATTGTTACCCCCCTTAAGGACCGTATCGAGAGCCAGATACTAACACACTATCCCAAATCCCTTGAAAATGCACTGGAGATCACGGAACAGGAGGCTGTGATCAGCGAAGAACAAAAAGGCAAAGTCAATGTCAGCGACCTGGTAAAGCGGCTGATAGAGCAAGTGGCTTTTGAAGCAAGAAGCAGTGAATTTGTAGATAAGAAAAGTGGTGTGAGTGCAAGGCTGACCATTTCTGCGTTTGAAAATGCAGTGAGTGCTGCCGAAAGAAGGGCTATCATCAACAATGAAAAACAAACACAAGTTTGGATCGGTGATCTCGCCGGTATCATTCCTTCCATTACCGGGAAAGTGGAATTAGTATACGAAGGCGAACAGGAAGGTCCTTACCAGGTAGCCATGAACCTCGTGGAAAAAGCGATCCGTTCACAGTTTGTACAATATTTCCCTAACCCGGATACCTTAAAGAAAAGAAGGAATACCGGCAAGCCTTCGCAACAGGAGAAAGAAGAAGAAAACCCTTACAAACCTATTACCAGCTGGTTTGATAAAGGCAACAGCCTGAACTTATCATTTAACACTGCTGATAAAGACAAGATATTGCAGTTATACAAAGTGGATGGGTTACAGCCGTTGGTAAAAAAATATTTCCCGAAAGCCAACGAAGAACAAGCGGCTTTACTCATGGAGTTTGTGCTGCATGGGCTTGCTTCTTATTCGCTCATCAGTAAAAAAATATTCGAGAGTAAGATCGAATTTAAAGATCTTATCGGGAGCATGATGAACCTTGGCGGAAAAGATTTTGAAGAGGAATTTGATGAAGAAGCTTAATTAGAAAAGCCCTGCTGTTTCAGCAGGGCTTTTCTGTATGACTTAATTACTATAATCTTAGAACCGGAAACCAATACTGGCACCGCCCCAGGGAATAAATCCACCTTCCCCAATAAAGGGAGTGAATGCTACTCTCCAGGTCAATCCTTTTTTACCAAATGGTTGTTTCCGGAAACCTAGTGTGAATGATCCAAATAAATTACTGGATGTCCCTTCGTCAAAAATATCACTGGCAGAAATATAAGTAACGCCTGCACCCATTTCAAAATATTGTCCCCTGCTTCCGGCCAGGTAGTTGATCTGGGCTGGTATGGCCAAATAACCTTCTCCGTCTGCTGATGCGCCACCAATACCAACACGCATACCCAGTCCATTTTCCAGTTTCCCAAATCTTCCATCATAGTTAACGGAATAGATCACACCGGCTCCTCCTACTTCAAGATATACTTGTGAAGCATTGGCCGTTGTCTTTCCTTCCCGTTCCATGCCCTGTGCGATAGCAGCAGAACTGCCCAACATAAATAAAGCGATCAATAACCCTGTTCCTGAGATAAAAATTCTTTTCATAAAAGTGGTTTTGTTTATGCAGCCAAGATATAATAAATAGTTTCCTGCTGCAACCCGTTAATAAATATTAACTTCTTTTTCGAGCACAATATCAAATTTGTCCTTTACACTCTTTATTATGTCGTCACTTAATTGACAAATGTCAATCCCCCTGGCATTACCAAAGTTCACCAGCACCAATGCCTGCTTCGCATGACAACCTGCATCACCTCTCCTGAATCCCTTCCAACTTGTCCCGGTTTCATCGGGGCCGCATTGTTCGATCAGCCAGCCGGCTGCAATCTTCATACTGCCATCTGGGTTACGATAACCAACAATTTCTTCAAAACGTTGCTTCAGTTCCAAAAATTTCCTGTCAGTTACGGAAGGATTCTTAAAAAAGCTACCGGCGTTCCCAATCAGTTTTGGATCAGGCAACTTGGAAGAACGGATTTTGATCACCGCATCGGAGATGGCTTTAATGCTTAATGCCTCTACTCCCATCCTTTCCAGTTCCTGTTCAATTGCACCATAACTGGTATGAAAAATAGGAGTCTTATGCAAACGATAGGTTACCGATATTATAATGAACTGGTTTTTATATTTTCTTTTAAAAACACTTTCCCGGTAGCCAAATTCACAATCCGACCGGGTGAAATTGACCAGTTTCTTTTCCTGCACATGCCAGGCTTCCAGGTTCCAGAATACATTTTCCAGTTCCACCCCATAAGCGCCGATATTCTGCATGGGCGATGCCCCCACACTGCCGGGTATCAGTGATAAATTTTCGATACCCGCCCAATTACGGTTGATACAAGACAATACAAACTGGTGCCAGTTCTCCCCTGCCCCTGCCTGCACATAAACATATTCCTCGTCCTCATGCAATTCCCGGATGCCGGTTATTTCATTCTTCAGCACCAGTCCATCAACATCTTTAGTGAAAAGAATATTACTGCCACCACCAAGTACAATAGTGCCGGGTTTAATGTTGATGGATTCAAGATCATTTAAAGATGAAAAGGTCGCCAATTGCCTGGCCTTTACATCAATCCCAAACGTATTAAAAGGTTTCAGCGAAATATTATCCAGAACTTGCATACTGCAAAAGTCCTGATTTTTTCTTTCTGAACGAAAGAACTAATTTTCAGTTTGTTTTTACCCGCTAATAGCTTCATCTTAAAAAGTCCATTATGAAAAAAGTGTTTTTCTTCCTGCTCATCCCCGTTCTTATTTTTTCCTGCAAATCCAAAGAACAAAAACAGGCTGTTACCGATACCGTTCAGGCAGCTGCACATCCCGAATGGATCATGCAGGGCAATATCTACGAAGTGAATACCCGTCAATATACCCCCGAAGGCACTTTCAATGCCTTTGCCAAACATTTAGATCGCTTAAAAGAAATGGGAGTACAAACACTTTGGTTCATGCCCATCAACCCCATTAGTAAAGTGGATCGCAAGGGAAGTTTGGGAAGTTATTATGCCGTATCTGACTATACCGCTATCAACCCGGAATATGGCACGATGGAAGACTGGAACCAGCTGGTAAAAACGATCCATGATAAAGGAATGAAAGTACTGATTGATTGGGTACCGAATCATACCGGCGCCGATCATCCCTGGTTGACAAGTCATCCCGGCTTTTTTGTGAAAGACAGTTCAGGCAAAGCAGCCACGATGTTCGATTGGACCGATACCCGTATTCTTGATTTTAAGAACACAGAAATGCAGGACAGCATGATCGCTGCGATGAAATATTGGGTCACCAATACGGGCATTGATGGTTACCGGGTGGATGTGGCCTGGAATGTACCCGGGGAGTTCTGGAAAAAATGTATCCCGCAATTAAAGGAATTGAATAAAGAACTGTTCTTTTTAGCCGAAGGCGATAAACCATATTTAATGACCAGTGGTTTTGATGCCTATTATCCCTGGGAGATGTTTCATATGATGGTGAAAGTAGCAGCAGGGCAAAGACCGGCTTTTGCATTAGACAGTATTAAAAACAAGTTCGATACACTATATCCAAAAGAAGCGATCCCTCTCTACTTTACCAGTAACCATGATGAGAACAGCTGGAATAAATCCGACTACGGAACTTTTCCCGGGGCTGTGCATGCACCATTTGCCGTATTGACCCAGACCATGGCCGGCAGTGTTCCCTTAGTTTATAGTGGGCAGGAAGAGCCCTTGCTCCGCCCCTTACAATTCTTTGAAAGTGATTCGATCGTTTTTGGAAAATTCGAAAGAGCGAAGTTTTATAAAACATTATTAAATCTCCGTACAAACAATGTGGCACTGGCTGCTGATGCTGCCTTCCGGAAAGTGAAAGCAGGGGATGATAAAGCGGTATATGCGTATGTAAGAGAAAAAGCAGGCAAAAAGATACTGGTGATCCTGAATCTTTCTAAGAAAGAACAAAGCATTACTATAACTGATAAAGACCTGCAGGGTAATCCTTACAATGTATTTATGGGCACGAATGAACCGCTCACAGAAAAAGAATGGAAGATAGAGCCCTGGGGATATGTAATATATGAGTACACCCCTGTTGATACAAAATAAACGGGGGCTAGATTCTGATACATAATCTTGTGATAAAAGCTACCACATAGGCACAATAGAAACACAGAGGGAACATAGTTAAAA
>JAEUVP010000274.1 GCA_016786805.1 Chitinophagaceae bacterium
AAATTAATCACGACAGGACGGAAACCATCTAATTTAATTCCTTTATCAGCAGCAGCACCAAATACCAATGGTTTGCCCTGCTCCAGGAATAATGTTTCCTGTGCTTTTGTTCCTTTCTCCGTGAATATCTCGAAGGCTCCATCATTAAAGATGTTGCAGTTCTGGTAGATCTCCAGGAAAGAAGCTCCTTTATGTTGCTGTGTTCTTATCAGCATCGCCTGTAAATGCTTCGGATCACGGTCCATGGTTCTTGCTACAAATGTGGCATCAGCACCCAGGGCCAGTGCGGCAGGGTTGAACGGGTGATCAATACTTCCCATTGGGGTTGACTTGGTGATCTTCTTCTCTTCCGAGGTAGGAGAATATTGACCCTTGGTCAATCCATAGATCTGGTTATTGAACAATAAAATATTGACATCAAAATTCCGGCGGAGTAAATGGATGGTATGGTTACCACCGATACTTAAGCTATCACCATCGCCTGTTACGATCCACACACTCAGTTCAGGACGGCTGGCTTTTAAACCGGAGGCAATCGCGGTAGCACGGCCATGAATGGAGTGCATACCATAGGTATTCATATAATACGGGAAACGGCTGCTGCAACCAATACCCGATACGATCACAATATTCTCTTTGGGAATGCCCAGTGTTGGCATCACTTTCTGCACCTGTGCAAGGATCGAATAGTCGCCACAACCGGGGCACCAGCGTACTTCCTGGTCGGTGGCAAAGTCTTTAGCGGTTAAAACAGGGGCGGTCGTTGTTTCACTCATAGTATAAAATGCTTCCGACAAATTTAAAGAATATGCGACACCGGGCAAGTGATTAAAAACAGTTGTCCCGGAAACCTGTATCAGCTCTTATTTAGTACCCACCAGCTCTTCCCAGTATTCGGCAGCCCGGCGGGTATGCGGGATAACGATAGTGCCTCCCACTATATTGGCCACGGCAAATATTTCATACATCTGCTCGGTGGTCACCCCCAGCTCATGCGATTTCCCCAGGTGGTACTTGATACAGTCATCACAACGCAGCACCATGCTGGCCACCAGGCCCAGCATTTCTTTGGTCTTTGTGTCAAGGGCGCCTTCCGCATAGGTATTAGTGTCTAAGTTCCAGAGGCGTTTGATCACCAGGTTGTCTTTACTGAGAATGACCTCGTTCATCCGGGTGCGGTAATCGTTGAATTCGCTGACCAGTGTACTCATATCATCAATTTTAGTCCACAAAAGTAGGAAACCAGCCCTTTCGTCATTTCCTTATACAGGAAAACCTGCCAGTTATTACATTTAGTCTTCCTTGAGATTTCTGGTTTATTTTGCCACGATAAAAGCTTGCGTAGCGTCATTGTATCATCAAAAGAATCAACTAATGCGATCCATGTCAAAACTGCCAATAATTATCCTTCTCGTCGTATTTGTAGGAACAGCAGCGGCCTTTACCCGCCCACCTGCCGGTAAATTCAAAAACCTGCAGGTACTGCCCCAGGATATCAGTGAGCAAAAATTAGACAGTATCATGGAGAGCTATAACAAAGCACTGGGGGTGAATTGTAAGTTCTGCCATGTAACCTCCGTGGTTTTTCCGGGTACTGAAATGGATTATGCATCCGATAAAGAACCGATGAAAGAGAATGCCCGGAAAATGATGCGGATGACGATCGAGATCAATAAGACTCATTTCTACTTTAATAAAGAAGAAAGACCCGAATATTTAAATGTTGTCACCTGCCGCACCTGTCACCGTGGCGAACCCTTCCCGGAACAATGATAAACGGGAAATCGTAAGTTAACAGCAATACTTTCCAAAAACCCTTTACTGCGGTTTCCGTAGAATTACTGGCAGCCAGCATGGTTTTACTGAATTTTAGCATAAACCCTTATTGATAAGCACTATAGGCCATTATTTCTCGTTAATATTACAGACGCAAAAAAACGCATTAGAATTTTTGCTGACCCTGTCCCTTGAAAAAACCAATATCGTATGAGCTGGAATGAAACGATGGGTTTGATGTCGACCGTCGCCCTTTCTTTACCTGTTTTATTTATCATTGCCTTCCGGCTTGCCGGATACAGAACTTTCCCTGCCTTATTAGCTTATTATATTATTGCCGTTGCTTATAACTTTCTGACGGAAGGGTATGTTCATGTCAACAAGAATATTGTCTTACATACCGGTCTTATCAATAACCTGCTGGATGCGCCACTAATGTTGTTATTCCTTACCTATTTCAGCCGGTCAGTGGAAAATACAAAACGCATGCACTGGCTGATTGGCGGATTAATCGTTTTTGATATTCTTCTTGTTTCGGTATGGGGTTTGAATTTTACTACTGTTACGATTGCTATGGCACCCGGTCTTTTAGCCATACTCGGATTTTCAGTTGTTTTCTTTGTGCACCAGGTTAAAATAACCGTTACCCAGCAAAAAGCAACCGGCAGGGCCCTGATCAGTGCTTCCTTATTATTTGTATATGGATGCTTCAGTATTATATACCTGATCCATTATGTGCTCAGAAGCCAGGACGTAGAAAATACATTCCTTGTCTATTTTATAGCCACCATCCTTGCTTCCATTTTGATGAGTGTAGGTATCTATCTTGAAAGCAAGAGGGTTAAAAAACTTTCAGAACTGAAAGTAGTGCGCCGGGAGTTGTCAGAAATATACGGGGAAGAAAAAACGGCTACCCCGTTAAGGACAGCCGTTCTTGATTTTGACAGTGAGCAATGGAATTAAAAGCAATATTTCCCTTCACTGATCATTTTATCGGCAATTCTTCTTCTCGCATCCTTTGAATTGAAGGGTTCTGCTTTGGTAAACCGTTTCAATCCCATTAGTATCATCCTTTGTTCATCACCTTCTGCAAAAGAATTGATTGCATCTTTTCCTGATTTATTGATCCGGTCGGCGGCATCATACAGGTAAGTTCGCATGATGTCTATATAAAGCTGGCAGGCGGCTTCTCCTTTTTGATCCACCATTTTCATCACTCTCAGCAATACACTTTCTGCATTATAGGTTTCAATAGCCATATCAGCCAGGTTCATCAGCACTTCCTGTTCATTCTCGATCTTCATCATTAGTTTTTGTACGGCAGCACCAGCCGCCATCAGGATGGCTTTTTTCAGGTTTGCGACCAGCTTTCTTTCTTTAGCAAACGCTGTTTCATCTTCGGCACCAAAATCGGGAATGCTCATCAGTTCTTTCTGAACCGACATAGCAGGCCCCATCAGGTCCAACCTCCCCCCCATTGCTCTTTTCAAGGTCATATCTAATGTCAGCAGGCGGTTGATCTCATTTGTTCCTTCGTAGATCCGGTTGATGCGGCTGTCACGGTAAGCTCTTGAAATGTTATACTCAGCACTGAAACCATTACCACCATGCACCTGTACACCTTCGTCCACCACATAGTCCAGTACCTCGCTGCCATATACTTTCAGGATCGCACATTCGATGGCATACTCTTCTGCAGCACCCAGTAATGCTTCATTGAAAGGTTTCCCGGCTGCCAGTAATTCATGTTCTTTATCATCCACCCATTTGGCAGTACGGTATAAGGCTGATTCACCAACAAATACCCTGATCGCCATTTCCGCCAGCTTATGTTTGATCGCACCGAAATTAGAGATGGGCTGTTTAAACTGTTCCCTGGTTTTGGCATACTCAAC
>JAEUVP010000301.1 GCA_016786805.1 Chitinophagaceae bacterium
AATACTAATACAGCCACTTTAGAAACTCAGGTGGAGAAGATCATCAAAGAACAGGCGAAGCGATTCAATATGATCATTCAATAAAAGATCGCATGTAGGGAAAGGAGATAAAAGAGGATCCATTTTTTCTCCTTCTTTACTTTATATCACCACCAGCTCATAAAAATCATCCGGGTTCAGGTATTGCTGTGCCAACGACCTGATCTCTTCCGCTGGTATGGTCTTGATCGTATTAATCGAATTGTAGAAATATTGTTCATCCAGCCCGTTCAATACAATGTTCTTCCACCGGGCAATAATTTGAAAAGGACCATCCAGGTCTCCGAGTATTCCGCCCATCATATAGTTCCGGACGAGCAGTAATTCGTCTTCCTCCACCAGTTCTTCCCGCAGGCCTTTCATTTCTTTATACACTTCAGCAATAGTGGCTTCGCAAACATCTTTACCGGCTTCTGTACTGATCATCCAGGCAGAATCATGAATATGGTTTTGAAGATAACTATGTATGCCGTAGGTATAGCCTTTATCCTCCCGGATATTACTCATTAGTCTTGATCCAAAGAAACCACCTAACAGGGCATTCAGCACCTGTACTTTTATAAAATCCGGGTGATGCCGGTTGGGGAACGGCCTTGCTATCCGTATAGATCCCTGCACGCCTTCCGGGTCATTCGTGATCCTGAATTTTTTTTCCGCAGTTGTGGCGGGTTTTATTTCTTTTAAGATAACCGGTTTATTCGGCAGGTCGCCAAAATGTTCATTCAGTAATGTTTCAAGATTCGCCGGAAGTTTTCCTGCGGCGAATAAGATCAGTTTACCATTGCGGTAATATTCATCGTAAAACTTCAGCAGCTGTTCCCGTTGCAGGATATCAAAATCTTCTGCTTTGCTGTATTTGCCATACGGGTGTTGTTCGCCATACAAATAAACATCGATCAGGCGGCTGGCCACAAAATCACTTTTCTTAAGGCTCACTTTCAGCCGCTGCTTCATATTCTGTTTATAGATCGCCAGCTCTTCTTCAGGCATGATGGAATCAATGATCAGTTCTTTCACCACCGGCAGCAGTTCATGGATGTGTTTATTCAAACAATGTAAAGTGATCGTAGCTGTTTCATTGTAACAGGCCCGGTTCAGGTAAGAACCATAGTATTCAAAATGTTCATTGATCTGGAAAGCCGATCTTTTGGATGTACCATTGCGCAGCAAAAAGTTAGCAGAAGCGGCCACCAGGTTTTGTTCTTCCTGCCAGTTCCCGGCAAAGAAGACCCATTCCAGCGAGAGCACTTCTTCCGCACCTGCATTCACGGCATATACTTCCACTCCGTTGCGCAGGGTGAACTTATCAGCGGCTTTTAATTGCAAATGGAAATTAACTGCATCAACAATAGCAGGGGCTTTTTTCCTTTCTAACAGGGTCGTTGTTCCTTTCATCAGTGCTTGTATCAGTTATCCGACAGGTAATAAATAGTGTTACTGTTCTCTTTCCGGAAAATATTCCTGCTTTCCTGTAAAATATCTTCGGTGGTTACCGTGCCATATTTTTCCAGTTCAAAATTCATCCAGGCTGCATCTCCCAGCAATTCATAATAGGCAAGGCTTTCGGCCCGGCTCATTACACTCATATCTTCAAAAGCAGTGAGGCTTTCTGTTTTATTTTTTACTTTCTGCAATTCCGCTTCGGGCACCAGTTCATTTTTCATTTTATCTAATTCGGCTTCCACCGCTTTCTCTGCCTCTTCTATCTTCACTCCTTTTACCAGTTTGCCATCAATGGCCAGCAATCCATTATCGCTGCTGCCAAAATGATAACATTCAATATTGCTGAACAATTGCTTTTCCTTTACCAGCGACTGGTATAACCTGGATGAACCGCCACCACTCAGGATATCAGCGAGCAGGTCGGTTACATAATATCTACGGTCCAACCGCGGGTAGATATGCCATGTTTTGTACAAGGCATCCAGCGGC
>JAEUVP010000323.1 GCA_016786805.1 Chitinophagaceae bacterium
AACCCGGCTTCAATGATCTCAAACTTTGAGCTGTCGATCATGATCGGGATCTTGGCAATATCGGGTTCACTTTGTAAAAGATTCAGGAAAGTGGTCATGGCTTTTACACCATCCAGCAGTGCATCGTCCATATTCACATCCAGCACCTGAGCTCCGTTCTCCACCTGCTGGCGGGCCACACTCAGTGCTTCTTCATATTTATTTTCCCTGATGAGGCGGGCAAATTTTTTGGAGCCTGTTACATTTGTTCTCTCACCTACATTGACAAAATTGGTCTCGGGGCGAACGACCAGTGGCTCCAAACCTGCCAGTCGCAGGTAGGGCCTGATAATAACGTTATCCTGCATTTATGAACTTCTTTTTACAAACACTTTCCTGATATCAGAAAAATTGTTAACGATAAGAATAAGAATTGCTGCTAAAAATAAAATCTGTGATAATGTCATACTAACTCTTTTTCAATGATTGGTAATGGCCTTGGCGTAAGACCTTTTACATGTTCAGCAATATGTTTGATATGATCAGGTGTGGTGCCGCAACAACCTCCCACAATATTTACAAATCCTTCTTTGGCCCATTCTTCCAGGTAATGACCGGTATCTTCCGGGTGCTCGTCATACTCACCCATTGCATTGGGCAAACCTGCATTGGGATAAGCAGATACATAACAGGAAGATATCTGGCTCAGCTCCTCGATATGCGGACGCATTTCTTTTGCTCCTAGGGCACAATTCAAACCGATACTTAATGGTTTTGCATGCATGACAGAAGTATAAAATGCTTCCAGTGTTTGTCCGCTCAGTGTTCTGCCCGAAGCATCAGTGATCGTCCCGCTGATCATCACCGGCAATGATTCCTTCTTTGTATCGCGGAAATATTTTTTAATGGCGTAAATGGCAGCCTTGGCATTCAGTGTATCAAAAATGGTTTCGATCAGCAACAGGTCCACTCCGCCATCTACCAGCCCTTTCACTTGCTCGTAATAAGCAGCTACCACTTCATCGAACGTAACAGCCCGGAAACCGGGATTATTTACATCCGGGGAAAGTGATAATGTTTTATTCAGCGGACCAATAGCGCCAGCCACCCAGGCTGTCTTGCCAGATTGGCGGATCGCTTCTTTCGCACAGGCAGCAGCAGCCACATTCAATTCGTAGGCCAGCGACTGCATTTCATAATCAGCCATGGCGATCACCGTGCTGCTGAACGTGTTGGTCTCAATAATATCAGCCCCTGCATCAAGGTATTGCTTATGGATCTCGGTGATGATCTGCGGCTGTGTGATGTTAAGCAGGTCATTATTTCCTTTTACATCACAATGCCAGTTTTTAAAACGTTCACCACGGTAATCTGCTTCCGCTAGTTTATAACGCTGTATCATGGTACCCATGGCACCATCAATGATAAGTATTCTTTTTTCCAGTTCTTTCCTGATATCAGCCATATAAGAATTCTTTTGCCGGGCTGGCAGTTACTGTGATAATAGCTGGCAGCGAACCGAAGACCGGTACATCTTTATGAACTGTATAAACGCCGGGAAACTGTAAGTGAAGTTTCGTTAACGTTTATTAGTTCAGTTACTGCAGGCCGAACAATAAACAAATCCGCCCAAGAAGTGACAAAGCTACTATAACTATCTTTAATATCAAAGCATTAAAGCTTAGCGGCTATTGACGTAACTCTCTACCGGTAAGCGGTTTTGAAGGCTGCGGGCCAGGGTCATTTCATCAGCATATTCGAGCTCGCCGCCAAAGGCAATACCCCTGGCTATCGTAGTAATACGGCAGGAAAGTCCCTGCAATTTCTTCTGTATGTAATAAATGGTTGTATCTCCCTGGATATTAGGGTTCAGGGCGAAGATCAGCTCCTGGGTTTGTTCCTTTTTGATCCGGTTGGCCAGCGATTCGATGTTCAGCTGGTCAGGACCAACACCATCTAACGGGGAAATGACACCGCCCAGGACATGGTAAGTCCCGTTGAATTGCTGGGTACTTTCAATGGCGATCACATCCCGGATGCTCTCCACCACGCAGATGATCTCCTGTTTGCGCATGGAATTGGCACAAATGGAACAGATATCGCCATCCGCCACATTGAAACAACGTTGGCAAAATTTGATCTCCGACCGCATTTTGGCGATGATATCGCTGAAATGTGTGACCTCACCGGTATCCTGTTTCAGTAAATGCAAAACCAGCCGCAAAGCCGTTTTCTTACCAATACCGGGAAGCTTGGCAAATTCGTTGACCGCATTTTCTAATAAAGCAGAAGAGAATTGCATGAAGCAAAGGTAGAAAGTTTGAGGTTTGAAGTTCCTGGTTTAAGGTCCCACCAGAAAATATTTTACCTATAAAGCGATCTCAAACTCGTTTTCCCAATTGGGTTTGACGATGATCTTTCTTTCAACCGGTTTTACCAGCTCCGGTTGTTTCTTTTTGCCAAAGAATTCACCCGGGTCCCATTTGCCGTTCTTATTATCATCATACAATATCCGCAGCTCGTAATCGCCGGGAAAGAACAACGGTTGCACCAGTTCGGCGCTGTTCATGGGGATGGAACGGGTGACATTCCCGTTTAAAAGAAAGATCAGCACCGGGTTTTTAGCCAGGTCAAGATTCCGGAATTTAATTTTCAACTGGCCATAGTCAGATAATCTTTTGGTGGCAAAACTGAGTGTGTCCGTCTTCAGTAATTTCTTCCCGGCAGAATCTTCGGCAAACTCCTTATCGAAAATGAAGTGATACGTAGTGCTTTCCTTCCATGTATGAACAAGCTTTAGCTGTTTTCCTGTGCTGTCTTTCTGAAAACTATATTCTTTAACAGGGATGTAAGTACTGTCTGTAAATAATCCCACTTTCGTTGAATCATATTTTCTCAATGGTTGCTCGAAACTCATCACAAAATCGTTCAGGAGGTCTTGCTGGTTACTGACCAGGTTCGTAGAAAAACGTAACCGGCGGTCTGCCGATGCAACAGTTGCTCTTCGTCCCCCGGCATTGGCAGTTACCGGAAGGGCGGGGCCTGTCGCAGCAGCCGGGGCAGGGCCAAAGGCATACAAGGTAACAGGGTTTGTTGTATCAGAAATAACAACTGGAGCCGCAGCAAAACCAAACACCTGCTTATTACCGAAATAACGGTAGGCCCTGTTATCATCTTTCAGTGCATATAAATAATAGGTCTTGGCGGGAAGATTTTTGAAATGAAAATTGCCTTTGCTATCCAGCCTGGTAACATAGCGGGGTTTTTCATTCACCACGGCAGAATCATCACCGTTGCTGTGCAGCATGACAATTAAAGTAGTATCAACTTTTCCTGTTTCAGCAAGAATTACATTTCCCCTCAACTCTAATGAATCGAAATAGCTGCCTGTAGTAAAGGTATAGGTAAAATCTTTCAGCACATTTGACTCGTTAATGTCTTTGATCGTATTGCCAAAGTTGATCGTGTACGTAGTGTTTGCTTCCAGTGAATCTTTCCATTTGACAGTAAGGTTGCGCAGCTTTGAAGTGACGGTCGGCATTGTCTTGGGTATAGGTGAGATGAGCAGTTCCTGTTGTGCACTGATCATATCATTGATAAACTCATCAAACTCAAACTCAATTTTGTTACTGTTGAAATTACGGGAAGAATCACCTGGTGTCACTTTTTGCAAAGCAGGTGGGAGTGAATCCCTGTCGCCACCCTGCGGCGGAATGATATTGGCGCAGCCGGTTGTTAATACCGATATTTTAATATAAACTGCTGCTATAAATAAAAAGAGAAGTACTTTTTTCATTGCTGGAATATCTGCAAACTTAACGGGTTTGCCGCTACGGCCTGTAAAGGCTTTGTTGTTTAACTTAAAAAATCCTGTTAATCATATTTTCAGCTACCCGGGCATTTCATTTTCTTCTTCCTCCAGTTCATGAAGGACTACTGCCAGGTTATTGGTCTTTACAAAATTGCACCAGTGACAGTCTTCCTTTCCGCAACCGGTATAGAACTCCCGGTTCTGTATCTTTTCCCAGGTCTGGCTGATCTGCTCCGTGACAGTAGTTATATCAGCCGGGCTGATCACTACTTTTTCTTTACGATAGTTTTTCTTTTTATCGGGTTCAATAAAATCAAATTCCGTGCTGACCACTTTCCAGTCTTTCTGTTCGTAATTATCTACCAGTATCTTGTAAAAAACAGCCTGCCGCCAGTAATCTCCTCCGTTGGGTTCTTTTTCGGATGGGCCTTTTAATTTGGGAATAGCCTTATCGGGATCACCGGTTTTGTAATCCACCACATTTACCGCTTTACCGTCAAACTCCAGTTTATCCAGCTTTCCTTTCAGCGGCACATCTTTCACCACTACGTTGCGGATATTTCTTTCAATAGCTACGATCTTATTAAAGGAATTAATATTCTTATCATAATAATTACTCAGCACTTCCTGTCCGTATTCCAGCCGTCGGTCAAATTGCTCCTGTGTAAAACTCTCCCGGTGCCGGTGCATATACCATTCAAAATCGGCGATGAATTCTTCTTTCGAGGCAAACTGGTCTTTCCCTGCCTCCTGCATCTTACGAAATAATTTTTCCAATGCATAGTGAACAGCGGAGCCAAACTCCGTTGCTTCGTTCTTGGGAGAAGGAATACGGATCAGGTTTTTAAAATAAAACTCCAGCGGGCATTTCAGGTAATTATTCAACGCCGTAACATTCATCACGAACTTATCCAGTATGCGGTCAATAAAATCTTCCTCGATTTTTTCTATCTCCGGTGCTTCAGCAGCTCCAAAATGCAGGGCCGCAAATTCAGATAATACCTCCCTATCCAATATTACTTTTTCAGTGGGCAACTGGTGCTGATCCTGTATCTCTGCAATGAACATGGAGGGTTCCAGTTCCTTGCCGTCGTTCTTGAATTTGCTGTACGAAATATAAAGATGCTGTTCAGCTCTTGTAAGTGCTACATAAAACAATCGTCTCAATTCCTCATCATCCCTGGCTGTCGGCTGGGAGGAGAACATGGTATCGGGTAGTTTATATCCACCACCCGGTTTTCTTTTCTTTTCCCAGAAAGAAGAATTGCAGCCTGCCAGGATCACATATTCAAATTCTAATCCTTTTGAACCGTGAGCGGTCAGCAGGTTGATACCTTTATCACTACCGCTTACCTGTACCAACGGAAGAGTGATCTCTTCTTTTTCCATTAAAGAAATAAGTTTCACCAATTCATCCAGGTCCAGCAAAGGACTACGGTGCGTTTCCTCTTTTACAAAATCAAATAAACCGGTCAGCACCTGCAATTGCCAGTGCTTATCCGGGCTTTGCATGATATGGCTGAGTACCCCGGCTTCCCGGATCACATTTTCAAATAATTGTTGCAACGTCAGGTTCGGTACATCTGCAACCAGTTGTTCGATAACACGGCTGGCATTTTTTAACCCGCTGTGGAGGCCCTGGCTGAAAAGATCTTTGGCCGGTGCGTTTGATTTTTCCACCAAGGCCTGGCGGATGGATGTTTTGTGCTCACCATACCTTTTCTCTGCCACTTCAATACTCAGCTTCGCAATTTCAATAGGCGGAATATGAAACCAGTCGAAATGCAGGATCTCAAACAGCATTTCATCGCCACCGTATGGCGTATCATGTTCTGCTGCCAGGTATTTCAGCAATAAAATGATTTTTTGTGCCAACGGTAATTCAAGAATATTCAAATGCCGCTTACTATAGACTGGTATATTTAGCAGTTTGAAATACTGCGCCAGTTCTTCCCCGTATTTATTCTCCTTATAAATAATACCGATCCTTCCCGGCAGCACCTGCTGCCCCACCAGTTCCTGCACCTGTTTGGCAATACCGATCATTTCCTGCCGTAAGGTTTCGTATTCCCGGATGATGGGTTTATTCGTTAATTGGTTAATTAGTGTATTAGAGGAAAGTAATTCTTTACTGAGTCCGTCAATTTTTTTAACCAGTCGTTCATCATTCCGGTTGATCAGCGTTTTGGAAACATCCAGTATCGGTTGCGTTGAGCGATAGTTATTGGTCAGCACTACCGTCAGCAGGTCTTCTTTATAATTACCAGCAAACTCCAGCATATTTTCCACGTTGGCACCCTGGAAACGATAGATACTCTGGTCATCATCCCCCACCACAAATACATTGGGCTTATCCCAGTAACTGATCATCAGTTCCACCAGCCGGTTTTGTGTACCACTGGTATCCTGGTATTCATCCACCAGTATATATTGATATCGCTCCTGGTAATTGGCCAATAAGTTTTTATTCTCTTCAAATGCTTTGATCACCCAGTTGATCATGTCGTCAAAATCATAGCGGTTCTTTTTACGCAGTAGTTGCTGGAAACGATCAAACTCGTTCACGGCTGCCCGCAGCTTCTCCATCTTTTCTTTCTCTTCTTCGATCTTATCTTTTTTCAGGTCACCGGCATTGAACTCTTTATATTTTCGTTTATAAATAAATTCATCCCTGGTTGGCAGGTCGGCGAGGTATTCATCAATTTTTTGGCTGATAAAAGCGGCTGTCCAGCCTTCCTTTTTCATCGTGCTGAATAAGGACTGCAGGTTGTTAACTTCAAAGTATACATCTCCCCGGTATCTTTTTAAAAGATGGCCTTTCGGAAAAGAATCGATCAGTTGTTTAAAGAGCTCAATTTTTTCCAGGTCAGATACAGGGTCCAGTGCTGTTTTTTCAAACAGGGAAAGATTTTCCTGTATCACATCGTTACAAAAAGCATGGAATGTATAAATATTTACTTTATATGCATCAGGCCCGATGAACTGCAGCAACCTTTTCCGCATGGCCACCACACCCGCATCAGTATACGTAAGACAGAGAATATTTTCAGGCAACGCATCCGTTTCCAGTAAAATCTTACCGATCCGGCTGGCCAGTATCTGTGTTTTGCCGGTGCCGGGTCCTGCAATGACCATTACAGGTCCTTCAATGGTATCAACAGCGATCCGCTGCTGCTCATTCAGCCGTTCGTATTCTTCCCTGAATTTCTTTTCTAATCTTTCTTTATTTAAGGACATTTCTTTAAACTTTTTTACCCGTTGCCAGTTATAGAACAAGTTAATTCAAATTACCCATGGCTGTTTACTCCATCAAAACTGTTCAAAAAATACCGGTGTCGCTTGATAAAGCCTGGGATTTCTTCTCCAGCCCTGCAAATTTACAGGCCATTACCCCGGCAAAAATGGGTTTCACGATCATTTCTAAGCACCACGGGGAGAAAATGTATGCCGGGCAGCTTATTGAATACAAAGTGAAACCGGTGCTGGGTATCCCCTTGTACTGGATGACCGAGATCACCCAGGTAAAGGATAAAGAGTATTTTATTGATGAACAACGCTTCGGCCCTTACAGCCTCTGGCATCACCAGCACCATTTCAAAGCCATTGAAGGCGGCGTGGAAATGACGGATATCATCCACTATAAAAATCCTTTGTGGTTCCTTGGTGATATTGCCAATGCCCTGTTTATAAAAAAACAACTGCGTGATATTTTTGACTTCCGCTATAAGAAAGTAGAAGAGCTGTTTGGCAAATGGAGTCAATAAATTGCTGATCAACCAGGACTACCATTATTTTACAAAGGGTTATCATAAAAGCCGCTCCTGCTATTTACAGTCATCCCTTCCCTGTAACTTTAAGAACTGATGAGGATTGCCTGCACCATACTTGTTTTACTGCTTATCGTATCAATCTCCTGTAAACGGGAAGTTGTTGCTCCTTCTGCACCTGTACTGTATCAACTGAATGTACCGGCTAACTTTCCTGTATTACCCGTTCATTCTGATAATCCATTGACCAATGAAGGAGTGGAACTGGGCAAAAGATTGTTTTATGATAAACGCCTTTCCGGCAATAACCTGGTATCCCGCGCCAGTTGCCACCAACAGAACCTTGCGTTCTCAGACGGTACGGCACTTACGGCTGCCGGTGTATCGGGTATGTCATTGCGAAGAAACGCACCGGCATTAATCAACCTGGCCTGGTTGGATAATGGTTTGTTTTGGGATGGTGCTGCACCAACTTTGGAAGCACAGGCTTTTATGCCCTTAGCCAATCCTGATGAAATGCACCAGCTTATTCCCGGTCTCATCACTGAACTGAAAGCCATACCTGATTATGTGCAGCTGTTTCGCTCAGCATTTAATAGTGATATCACGGATGCAGCTATCGCCAAAGCGATTGCGCAATTTCAGCGATCTCTGATTTCAGCTAATTCAAAATATGATAAATACAGAAGAAGTGAACCGGGTGGTATTTATAACAGCGAAGAAAGAAGAGGAATGGAACTGGTCCAAATAAAATGCGGTGGCTGTCATGCAGGAGAATTACTGACAGATAATATTTTTCATAACAACGGGCTGGACAGCAGTTTCACCAATACCAGTTTTGACAGGATCTTTTTAGGCCGCTACCGGATTACGAATAACCCGGCCGATATCGGGAAATTTAAAACACCCACCTTGCGTAATATTTTATTGACAGCACCCTATATGCATGATGGCCGTTTTGCCACGATTGGCCAGGTATTCGATCATTATACAACAGGAATAAAAAACTCTGCAACGCTTGATCAGTTAATGAAACAGGATAACGGGAATCCCGGTATTCCCTTATCCGCTGTGGAAAGACAAGCCATCCTTGTATTTCTGCAAACCCTCACGGATAATATGTTCATCACGAATCCGAAATTTTCCAATCCTTTTTAAGCAGGTCTTATTTTATTCCGGCCCTCTTTCTTAATTCCGCAATGGGAATGATGATCATTCTCCCGGTTGGTTGATTATCCCGGTAAGTGATCATTTTGATAGCGGCTGCGTCTTTGGGAACCGTTAGCGGTGCATTATACTTCGGGTAATACTGATCGGGAAAGGAATTATCAAAACTGTAATGAATGGAAAGTCCTTCGATCTCTGTACTTAGTTTAATGATAATTGTTGCTGTGTCTTTCTTGCTTACTTCCACAATGGGATCATAGATACTTGGTGCATATTTTACTTCCGCAGCCGTTAATCGTGCAAAATGCTGTTCTGTTCGTTTGGCAAAATCATTCCAATCCCTTTTTTCTTTCGGGCTCCACAATGCTTCGGCAATAGCAAATCCCCTGGGCCAGGTCATGTACTGCAGATGACGGGTATTGTACACCTGTTCTGTCCACAGGTTGGCCTGTCCTCCTTTCACCAATGATGCATCAATGCCTTCGGGAAGCGGATCGAACTGGTACGCTTTCTTTAACCGTAATGTGGCATACACCGGTGGTTCAATCGCAGCATCGCCTTGCATATAATCAATATAAGCAAAATCAGTGGGGCTCATCACCACTTCATGTCCCTGCCGGGCTGCTTCAATACCACCTTTCATTCCTCTCCAGCTCATCACGGCCGCATTCGGCGCCAAACCACCATCTAATATCTCATCCCAGCCGATCATTTTTTTGCCTTTGCTATTTATGATCTTCTCCATTCTTTTCACAAAATAACTTTGCACTTCATCGAGGTTCTTCAGGTTTTCTTTTTGCATCATTGCTTTTATCGCATCGGTCTTTTCCCAAAAATTACGGGCTGTTTCATCACCGCCCATATGGATGTATTCAAATGGAAACAGTTGTGCCACTTCGGTAAATACTTTCTCCATGAATTCATACACTTTTTCGTTGGCCGGGCAAAGTGTGTTATCTATAAGGCCATAAAAATGCTGGCCTCCCCCCGGCCAAACCATAAACCGGTCACCGGGACTTACATAATACTCCCCGGGTGTGCAGGATAATTCAGGATAAGCAGCTATAGCAGCGAGGCTATGACCCGGCACATCAATTTCCGGCAGGATATTGACAAAACGGTCGGTTGCGTATTTGACTAGTTCTTTGATATCCTCCTGCGTATAGAATCCACCGTAAGTAGCAGCTTCCCCGGCTTCAGGTTTTGAGAGTGTACCAAACGTACCAGTTCTTTCCACCCGCCATGCGCCCACTTCCGTCAATTTGGGTAAACTCTTTATCTGGATCCGCCAGCCCTGGTCATCGGTCAAATGCAAATGCAGCAGGTTGAATTTATATTTCACCATCTGGTCGATATAATCTTTCACCTGTGCCACCGTAAAGAAGTGACGGGATACATCCAGCATCAGGCCTCTCCAGCCGAAGCGAGGATGATCTTCGATAGTCACCACCGGCAATACCCATTTATCATCCACCATAACATCCGCTTTACGTTCTACCAATGTGGGAAATAATTGTAATAATGTTTGTATACCGTAAAATATACCGGAGGGTTCATTCGCAGATAAGCTGACACCTCCTGTAGTTACTTTCAGGCGATACCCGTCTTTACGGATAGACTTATCATTGACCAATAACAGTGATATTGATTTTGGCTGTACCGCGGTTCCTTCTTTCACAGTTATCTTATTCAATCCTTTGCTGAGTTTGGCAGCAAGATCTGTTGCCATTCTTTTCACTTCTTCATTCTTTGCAGCTATAATCACTCCGTTTCCAGGCAAGGTGAAATAACCAGCTCCTCTTACAAGGGATACTGGTTGGGGTATCACAGAGATGGCAGCTGTCCGCTGGGCATCAGTAATAAAAAAAGAAACTAAGAAGACGGCAACAAATAGTGATTTTTTCATACAGCAAATTAAGTGAGCACAATTTACTTGTTTAATCAAGAGCAAATAAAAAAGGCTGACAATATCCTTGTCAACCTCTTAACTATTTTACCTGTTAACCAACTATCCCGGTATCCGGGTAATATATTTCTCGATCTGTTTGATCTGGTCAACGATCTGCGGGGTGGTTGGCCTCAATGCTTTTGCTTTGCGGAAAAATTCTTTAGCCGCCCGGAATTCCCGTTTGTTCATCATGATACTGCACATCTGTAAATAAGCAGCAGCTTCATTTTCTTTATCCGGTAATCCTTTGCGGATGGCAGCCCGGATATAACTTTCCGCCTGCTTCATATCATTTTTTTGCATGCACAGCATTCCCATCTGCAGCATACTGGCGCCTTCGGCTTCCTTCATCGGCATACCCAGGTCCAGCCCTTTTTTCATGTTCTTTTCAGCCCCTTCAAAATCCTGCTTCATCATGGCGATATTGCCTTTCAATGTGTAGTACACTGAACGGATCGGTTTATACAGCAGGTTGGGAAATTTGATGGAAGCCAGCACTTTTTCCGCACCATCCATGTCACCGCTTTCCATATATTCCTGGATCAGGCGCAACGGACCAAAGAAAAAATGACCCGCTACCAGGATAAGACCAATAAAATACAAAGGAAAAGCAGGCCAGAAACTGGCGGTATAATTCACATATCCACCCAGGGCTGCCAGCACAATACCTATCCACAGGCGGTATTTGATCAGGACATTATAAAACTTCATTGCTACTCTTTTAAGGGAGGGCAAAGATAAGGTCTTGCCCGGTATCGCCCCCTACTCTTTCGCATCGTTGATCTCGATCCAGTAGCCATCCGGGTCCTTGAAATAGATCTGTTTCACCCCGTCCACCCGGTTGGTAATAGCTCCTTTTTCACCTGCCCAGTTCTCAAATTCAATATGATGCTTTCCCAATACCCGGGTAAAATCAGGCACGGATGCCACACTGAAACAGAGATGGGTATTCTTGGGATGCTGCAACGGGGTCGCTGCTCCCTGGATCAGGTGCAGGTGGCTTTTCACCCCGATGCTGAACCAGGTATGTTTGCCATCATGAAAAGGCTCCGGGATGGTATCCAACCCGATGATATCCTGGTAAAAACGGGTGCTTTTTTGCAGATCCACCACGTATAGGGCTATATGGTTTAGTACGGCTTTGGGTGGTTGCATAGATTGGGAAAATGTGGTTGAGGTGCTGAATAACAGCAAAAATAACAACCCTGAAAACAGGCATCTCTTTTTCATACTGGTAATTATATATACCCTCAAGTTAGCCCAATTTCAGGTTCCCGTTTAGCCCGGAAACCATTATTTTTGCCGTCCTTTCAACTTGAGTTGAAAGCCGGTCCCGTAGTTCAATGGATAGAATAGAAGTTTCCTAAACTTTTGATACAGGTTCGATTCCTGTCGGGACTACAGATAAGTTTAAACGCCCTTGAAGGATACTCCTTCAAGGGCGTTACTTTTTTTAAAATCGAGGAAATGATCTTTAATTAAGACTTCTGTATTCATTCGGCGACACACCCACTTTTTGCTTAAACAATCTTGTAAAATGCTGGGGATACTTAAATCCTAAATCATACGCTATTTCACTGACTGACTTACTGATGTCGAAGATCCTTTCTTTGGCCACATCAATGATTTTAGACTGAATGTATTCCTGTGGCGATTTCCCGGTTTCCTTTTTGACCAGGTCGCCAAAATAATTGGGTGATAAATTCAATTCACCGGCACAATAGGCAACAGAAGGCAAGCCAATAGCAGCAGGTTTTTCGGATGTAAAATAATTATTCAGCAAATTTTCAAACCGTTCTAAAATGCC
>JAEUVP010000331.1 GCA_016786805.1 Chitinophagaceae bacterium
ACAAGTAAGAGAATTATAAAACGTTTCATAATTAGTTTGTTTTGGTGATGATTATCTTAAAATGGTCACACTGCCTTTCAGGGATACTTTCTTTGAATTGATCAACTCAAAAGAAATTACATAGTAGTAGGTACCATCCGGGAGCGGATTTCCTTTATATGTGCCATCCCAGGTATTCTTATAATCATTGGATTCAAACACTTTGGCTCCGTACCTGTTGAAGACCTGCGCAGTGGCAGATTTCAAACAGTTACCGTTTGTGATCAGCCACCTATCATTGATACCATCTCCGTTCGGCGTAAACGCTTCCATGGGTTTGATACAATATGGAACAACGGTGATCGTAACGTCGTCTGCAGCAATACAACCTAATGGTGTGGTAACATTCAGTGTGTACGTAGTAGTTGCCTGGGGAGTAGCTACGGGTTTCAGAATATTTGTTGCACTCAGGCCAACCGATGGTGTCCATAAATAAGTACCGGCAGAACCGCTACCCTGGAGGGTGTAGGTATCACCAGCAATAATAAATGCATCTGCACCGGCATTAACAGTGGCACCCGGTGCTACTACTACAGTGACAGTACCGGTTTTAGTACAGGTTCCTAAAGTAGCCGTCACTGTATAGGTGGTTGTTGCAGTTGGTGCAAGAACCGGATTCGCAATAGAAGGGTTGCTTACGCCAGTTGTCGGTGACCAGTTGTAAGAAGTTGCATTGCTGGTAACCGAAGGAGTAAATGACTGACCAAGGCAAATCGTACTTCCGTTACCTGCATTCAATACCAGGTTATCTGTAAGGGTGATGGTTGTTTGCTGAGCTGCAGAAGCGCAGGTAGAACCTACTGTTCTTACGTTTACATTATAAGTGCCTGCGGTAAGGTTATTAAATACATTGGAAGATTGATACGAAGTGCCGCCATTGATACTGTATTCATACGGGGTGGTCCCACCGGTTGCATTAACAGTAATTGAACCTGCAGTTGTACAGGTAGCATCGGTTTTAACAATAGCAGCTGTGGGTGCAGCTGTTCTTTTTACAAAAACAGTATCTGTGAATACAACATCCTGTGCCGGATCAGTACACTGGCCAAAAGTGGCACGGATGACATAAGCGGTACTATCCGCAGTGGGGCAAACGTTAGGGAAATTAAGGTCCAGCACGCCTGCAGCAAAGGTGCTGGTATCAGCATTGGCCACTACCGTTCCGTTCATTACCAACTGGGCACTTTTTAATCTTGAAGTGCTGCCGCTTGGAATGAACCTGAAACAGGAATCCATAGCTGTGGTTCCCCACACAGTAGCATTTTTACCGGCAGCGGCAATAGCACTTGTTCTTGTTTGATTTTGCATACCTAGAATAGCCAGGCCGCTGTTCCAGCTTGTGCAAAATGGCTTGTCTTTGATATATACTTCCACAATACCAGTTGCTTCATATAGCACCATCTGGTGAGTGGCCCTTGGGGTTGTACAGCTGGAGCCGAAATATGGCATATCATTATAACTGGCAATAAACCTTCTCCTGGGTGCAGTACCTTCTATTCTCCATTCAATTTTTTTATTGGCAGAACTCAGACCCGGGTCAATATCGTGATAAGGCCCGAAGATCATATTCGGGGCATAGGCTGTATTCGGGATAGCCCCTGTAGTTGCGCTGATCGAATATCCACTTCCGCTGCCAGCTCTTGATACATCAAACGTGATAGCAGAGTTAGATCCCATTAAAAGGGAGTTGAAATTATTACCATAGAAACAAAAAGGGAAAGGCAGGCTGATGGCCTGGCTCCACGTATCATCCACATAAATAGACGACACGACTGTTCCGGTAGGGGTAGTGTACGCAAAAGGCACATAAGCAGGGTTGGTTACTACGTAACCGGTTGTTTGCTTGATGTGGGGAATTTTAGCGTTGATAGATGTACAGGAAGTACCACAGGGTAAAGTGATGTTCCGGTTAGCGATCGTGAAAGTGGTGGCGGGGTTCTGGCTAAAGGCAGTAAAGCCGGCCATAACTCCCAAAAGGAGTAAAATTTGCTTTCTCATCAGCGGTTAGTTTGGTTGCGAAAAAATGTTTAGCGGAATATCGTCCGCATCCTTAGGTTAATCCCGGGATAAAGAGTTTTAAAAAGG
This sequence comes from Chitinophagaceae bacterium, assembly GCA_016786805.1. Classification (GTDB taxonomy): domain Bacteria; phylum Bacteroidota; class Bacteroidia; order Chitinophagales; family Chitinophagaceae; genus CADEDV01. The sequence goes on from JAEUVP010000331.1 coordinate 2,125, forward strand.
CTAAAAGCTAAGATCGTTTGGGGTGGCTGTTCTCGAGATAGAGGATGTAAAACGGATAAGAGAACCAAACCTACAAATTTTTATCGTTTTTTTATAGAATTCAGGAATTAAATGTTCTGTGTCAATCCGGGCCTTTAAATAAGTGATTTTACCAGCCGTTTAGTTTGAATAAATGCCCTACATTTGCAGCCCCCAACAAAGCTTTGAGCTATCAAGTCATGAGTTACTGGCCTGGCAGGCCGCAATTCAGAACTAAGCTCTCACAAGTTGGTGAAACCGGATGTGGTGAAATTGGTAGACACGTCAGACTTAGGATCTGATGCCGTAAGGTATGGGGGTTCGAGTCCCTCCATCCGGACAGTACGAATACTGAGCAAGGAACAAGGAATATTGATCGGAAGAAGTACCGTACTTCCTTATTCGACATTCCCTGTTCCTTGTTCGTTATTTAAAACTTATTAAATATATACAATGGCAACAGTTACAAAAGAAAACATCGGCCTGCTGCATGAAAAGCTGACCGTGAAACTGGAGAAGACCGATTACCTGCCTTCTTTTGAAAAGGCATTGAAAGAATACAGTAAGAAAGCCAATATCCCCGGCTTCCGTAAAGGAATGGTGCCTGCAGGCCTTATCAAAAAAATGTACGGCCCCTCCTTGTTTACTGACGAGGTTCTCCGCTCAGTAGACCGTGAACTGATTCGCTACCTGGAAACCGATAAAATGGAAATTTTTGCCCAGCCCCTGCCCCTGGAAACAGATATACGGCAGCTGGATGTAAATAATCCTGCTGATTATGTTTTTCATTTTGAAATAGGAATGAAACCTGATTTCAATATGAGCGATCTGGGCAAAGCCAAGATCACCCGTTATGTGGTAACGGTTACAGAGGAGATGCTGGACAATGAAGTAACCCGCCTGCAAAACCGTTACGGTAACATGACCGATAAAGATTCAGCGGAAACAGAGGAGAATGTACTCAATGTTGTTTTCACGGAAACAGATGTTGCTGGTGTGGAAGTGGAAGGCGGTATCAAAAAAGATAATTCATTACTCGTAAAATATTTTTCGGAGGCTTACCGGAAAAACCTGATCGGCAAAAAAGCAGGTGATATTTTCAATGTGCAGTTAAAAACTGCTTTTGATGAAAAAGAAAGAGAATGGATCATCAGCGACCTGGGATTGAAAGAAGATACCACTGCTGCTGAAAAATATTTCAATATCGCTATTACCAAAGTTGGTTTACTGGAAAAAAGAGAACTGAATGAAGATTTCTTCAATCAACTTTATCCCGGCCAGGAAATAAAAACCGAAGCTGATTTCAAGAATAAGATCAAAGAAGAGATCAGCGCTTACTGGAATGGCCAGGCCCGCAACCAGATCCATGACCAGGTGTTTCACCAGCTGGTTGATCATACCAAAATTGATTTTCCCGAAGGCTTCCTGAAAAAATGGGTGAAGACACAGGGTGAAACGGCTAAAACAGATGAAGAGGTAGAAAAAGAATTCCCGGCTTTCCTGAGCCAGTTGAAATGGACGCTGATCTCTGACAAAATTGTAAACGAGAACGGCATCAAGGTAGATCCTGATGAGATCAGGGCTTTTGCCAAACAACAACTGTTCAGCTATATGGGTGGCGCCAACCTGAGCGACGATCAGCCTTGGGTAAATGATTATGTTGAAAAAATGATGAAAGACAGGAAATTTGTGGAAGATTCTTATACCCGTATACAGACCCAAAAGATATTTGAGTGGACCGAAACACAGGTGAAGCCTTCTGACAAGGATATCAGTGCAGAAGAGTTCACGAAACTGGTGGAGGCGCATCAGCACCATCATCATTAAGAAAGGTTGACAGGTTAACTTGTTTAAAGGTTGATATGGACTAAAAATCATGTCAACCTTTTTCTTTTTCGCCTGTCAACTAATAAAATAAGCCAACTTGTCACCAATTTTGCAGTTACGGCATTTGGACGGATATTTGATGATCAGGAAGAAAAGTTTATCAGTTGAAAGGTTGAAAAGATTCGCAAATTCTCTCTGCCTTTTACTTATTAACTTACCACCCCGTTAACATATTAACTTAATACCCATGACTTTTAACTCTGAGTTCGAGAAATATGCGGTGAAACACCGTGGCCTTTCCAGCAATACCCTGCACAGTTATGCTTCACATATGGTGACTGCGATGACACCGAATATTATTGAGGAACGTTCCCTGAATGTTGCCGTGATGGATGTGTACAGCCGCCTGATGATGGACCGGATCATTTTCCTTGGTTATCCCATCAATGATGAAGTGGCCAATATTGTAACTGCCCAATTATTATTCCTGGATTCTGCCGACAGAACAAGAGACATCAATATGTACATCAACAGCCCGGGTGGCAGTGTCTATTCGGGTCTTGGAGTATACGACACGATGCAGTATGTAAGCCCGGATGTGGCGACCATTTGTATTGGTGTGGCCGCTTCCATGGCTTGCGTATTGTTAGGTGCAGGTACCAAAGGCAAAAGAGCTGCGCTGAAACATTCCCGCATCATGATGCACCAGCCCAGCGGTGCGATCGGAGGACAAGCCAGTGATATCGAGATCACCGTAGCAGAGATCAAAAAACTGAAAAGTGAATTATACGAGGTGATCAGTAATCATTCCGGTAAGCCGGTGAAGCAGATTGAAAAAGATTTTGACCGTGATCACTGGATGACGGCACCCGAAGCGAAAGAATATGGTTTGGTTGATGAAGTATTGCTGACTAATCCAAGAAAAGACAAGAAAGACTGATCGCAAAAATCATAAATCAAGAAATTACATATATCATGAACCGCAAGAATTTTTTATACAACGACTGGAAAATGGACGATGAGGAAGAAAAAGAAAGAGAAGATAAGAGAGATGACCTGGTGATGCTGAATAAAAAACTGGAGAAATACTTCTTTGATAAAAGAGCCGTGTACCTCTGGGGGGTGGTGGATGATAAATCCGCCCGTGAAGTAACCACCAAGCTATTATTGCTGGATGCTGAAAAGTCAGGTGAGGAGATCAAGTTCTTCATCAACAGTCCGGGTGGCGTGGTGACCAGTGGCATGGTAATATATGATACCATGAAGATGCTGAAGAGCCCAATCAGTACGATCTGTATGGGACTGGCAGCCTCTATGGGTAGTATCCTGTTGAGTGGTGGTGTAAAGGGTCGTCGTTTTATATACCCGCATGGTGAAGTAATGATCCACCAGCCCTCATTGGGCGGACATATCCAGGGTGTAAGTGCCGACCTGGAGATACAGGCCAAACAAACCCGCCGGGTAAAAGAGATCGGGGCTAAGATATTGGCTGACAATTGCGGTAAAACAGTTGCCCAGATCATGAAGGACTTTGACCGTGATTACTGGATGGATGCCAAAGAGGCTATTGATTATGGCATTGTTGACGGTATCATGGAAAAACTCTAAATCCTTAATAAGTAAGAGTTTAACCCTAAATAAAGAAATAAAACCGCCCGTATCAGGACGGTTTTTTACTTTTGTATGTTACGATTGCGTTAGTAATTCGTTATATCCTACAAGAAATGGCAAAGAATCCTTTACACTGTTCGTTCTGCGGCCGCAGCCGTGATGAGGTCAAGATCCTTATCGCCGGCCAGGAAGGACATATTTGTGAAAACTGCGTGGAGCATGCCCGGGAGATCATCGACCAGGAATTGATGGTCCGGGATGAAAAAACCCCTGCTGCTTTTAAGCTCACGGTCAAAAAACCGATGGAGATCAAAAAATTCCTGGATGAGTATGTGATCGGCCAGGATGACGCCAAAAAGGTACTAGCCGTCGCCGTTTACAATCACTACAAAAGATTACAGCAAAAAGCCAACGATACCCCTGTTAATGATGTGGAGATTGAGAAGAGTAATATCATTATGGTTGGTGAAACAGGAACCGGTAAGACCCTGCTGGCAAAAAGTATTGCCCGGATGCTGAATGTACCCTTCACTATTGTTGATGCTACTGTTTTTACCGAAGCCGGTTATGTGGGTGAAGATGTGGAAAGTATCCTGACCAGGCTATTACAGGTTTGTAATTATGATGTGACTGCTGCTGAACGTGGCATAGTTTATATTGACGAGATTGATAAGATTGCCCGTAAAGGAGATAATCCTTCCATCACCCGTGATGTAAGCGGTGAAGGAGTGCAGCAGGGAATGCTGAAACTGCTGGAAGGAACGGATGTGCTGGTGCCACCGCAGGGTGGACGCAAACATCCTGAACAAAAGCTTATCAAGATCAATACACAGAATATCCTGTTCATATGTGGTGGTGCCTTTGATGGAATTGACAGGATCATTGCCCGCCGTGTACAAACCAATACCATCGGTTTCAATGTAGATAAGGACCTGCAGGAAAGTATGAAGAAGAACCTGCTTCGTTATGTGAACCCTACAGACCTGAAAACCTTTGGCCTGATCCCGGAATTACTGGGGCGTTTGCCGGTTGTAACTCATCTTGATCCATTAGATGCAAGTACACTCAGGGCCATCCTTACCGAACCCAAGAATGCATTGATCAAACAATACAAAAGATTGTTTGAACTCGAAGGCATTCACCTGACCATCGAAGACGAAGTGTTAGACTTCATGGTAGAGAAAGCCGTTGAATATAAACTGGGGGCAAGAGGCCTAAGAAGTATCTGTGAAGGTATTCTTACTGATGCCATGTTTGAACTGCCCTCTACCAAAGAAACCAGTTTTGCATTGACTGCAGAATATGCCAAACGCAAGTTTGATAAGAGCAAGCTGAGCCTGTTGAAAGTGGCCTAAAGAAGTTGAAAAGTTTCCTAGTTGAAAAGGTTTAAGAAGTTATGTTTGTAACTTCTTAAACCTTTTGAATTTTTAAACCTGTTAAAAACAACAGTATGCAAGAGTTAATTGACAAATTAAAGGCTGAAGCCGGCCTGACAGATGAACAAGCTAAAAAAGCCATTGAAACGATCAAAGGCTTTGTAGTTGAAAAATTCCCGATGCTGGAGGGCGCCGTGAATAATGTATTTGGAGGATAACGATTACCTGATCACACCACATTTCTTTCCTCTCGGGTGGTTAGCCGCTTCGTAAGGTGTAAAACTGCGGGCACAACTTTCAAAAAAAACAATAATGATCAACAGGGCAATTACAATTCTTGTCTTCATAGTTAGCAGATTAATAAGACATGAAAGTAATATTCCTTATTCATAATGTAAGTATAGAATCCCTACTGAAATACCCTGTTGTGGCAAAGGGATATTTACCCGGTAGTAAACAGAGTATTTACGGGAAATCAGGGTTTTTGCTTACCGGAATACAGCCTGAGGTACTGTTTAGCAATAATCCCCCACTCTTTTATAACTGACTCTCCCCAGTTACCCTTTGATGCAGCAGCTGGTTTTAAAACGGAACAGGTCTCATTTTTATCTGATACCGACCAGGCTATCCAGCTCAGTCCTTTTGCATCCATCCAGTCAACAAAAGCTTTCCATTCAGCTTTATCAACAGGTCCGTCTCCACTTGATTCCATGCCTGCACATTCGGAAACAAAAATGGGTAAGCCCTTCTTAATGGCTTCGTCCGTACGGTCACGCAGCCATTTTTTATGTGTACCGGCATAGAAGTGCATCGTGTACATCAGGTTATCAAACCCTTTGATAGGATCTGCTGCAGGCAGGTCAACCGCCTGGTCCCATTTGGGTGAACCAACCAAAATGATATTATCAGGATCAGCAGCACGGATCACTTTGATCACTTCTTCCGAATATGCTTTTACCTCCGGCCATGTTTCATGGTCAGGCTCATTGAATATCTCATAAATGATATTCGGGTAATGTCCATACTGTTTTGCCATCATTTCAAAAAAGGTCTTCGCTTCACCCGTATGAATATTATGATCATGCCAGTCTATGATCACATACACTCCTTCTTTAATGCAGGCTTCAATGACATTTTTCATTAACCGTATTGATTCCTCCGGTTTTTTCAAATACCCGCTGTCGTTTAGTTCAATACCCATGGATGCACGGATGACGGTACAGTTCCATTTTGTGACCAGTTCATGCACGGCTTTCTTATTGTAAAAACGGGGCCATAAGTTGTGCCAGCCGAAACTCATCCCGTGCAGTGCAATAGGATTCCCGCCGGCATCCGTTAATTGCACGCCTTCCACTTTTAACTGACCATGCTGTTTTACAGGTTGAGCACTGATTGAAAGATGAAGGATGCACACTATTGTGGCAAGGAATAGTTTTTCCATCGTTTGTATATTTTTTTCAGATCATTTTCAAACAACGTATAAGGATGCTTATAAAACTCCAGGAAATCTTTTTCGGATACATGGCCCGGAAAAGGAGCATAATAATGAGTGGGACTGCTCCTGTCATTTCGCCAGACCAGCACATAACAGAATCCCAGGTTACTGCGCTGCAAGGTCTTCAGCAGCACCTGGGTCCACCATTGCTCATTGGGAATACTCTCCAACCCTGTTTCTGTAAATGCTGCCAGTTTATTGTTCTTATTGGCAAAACCAGCGACAATTTTTAACCGGTGATACCCGGAATCCAAATTGTAGCGGCCATATCTTCCGAAATCAGCATAATCATCCATGCCAACCATATCCACCCATTTATTTCCCGGATAACGTTCGGTGAATTCTTCCTCGGTGGTGAACGTACAATCCGGTGAAAATGCGTAGATGAAATTATGCACCTTCAATGAGTCTCTCAGGTACGAAACGGTAAAACGCCACAAAGATTTGAATTCATCAACGCTGCAATAATTTCGTCCCCACCAGAACCAATAACCATCCAGCTCATGATAAGGACGGAAGATCATTGGAACCAACTTGTCATCTTTCCCTTTACAGGATTTGGCAAGATCAGCCACAGTTTTCAATATATTTTTATACCGGTCATGATCTGACCCGCCGGGGATAATGTATTTTACTGCAGGCCTGGAGACTGAATCATTCCAATAAAAATCACCGGGTGAAACGGGGTTAGAAAAATGCCAGGAAACAGTGATCACTCCTCCCCGGTTATAAGTATCCGTTATCGTTTTTCGTAAACTGCTTTTGTTTTTTTCGATCTCATTTTCCGGTCGCCCGGACAACCCGTTAAAGTCAACACCGATCACTGCCGGGTGAGAACCCGTAACCGACTTTACGTCGCTCCTGTTTTCATCACCCGACCAGCCATGCCCATATTCAGTAGCATGCTGGTGGCCGAATAAGATATATTTTGCTGAAAGTTTGTAAAGATTATGAAATAAAGCCTTTGTTTCTTTTGTGGCATTCTTATCTATTAACCGCAATGGTCCGATCTGTGACTGAATCAGTCCTGGTATAAACAGGCCGGTACACAGTAATACCTTTTTAAAAATGCTTACTTTCATTTCATTTTAAAATAATCTCTATGTCCGCCAGTTCATCTGCGGAAAAAGAGAGATTAGCCAGCGCATCAATATTATTATCCAGCTGCCCGGCAGAACTGGCACCGACCAGTACTGATGTAACTCTTTCATCTTTCAGCAACCATGCAATAGCCATTTGTGCCAGGGACTGTCCTCTTTTCAATGCGATCTCATTTAATTTTTTGGACCGCTCTATTTTAGCAGGAGAAATATCGTTCTGACTGATTGCCCCGTTGGATAAACCTCTTCCCACTCTTGATTCAGCAGGGATTTCTTTCAGGTATTTATCGGTCAGTAAACCCTGGGCCAAAGGTGAAAAGGCGATACATCCAATTCCTTCTTCTCCCAGCACATCCAGGACTGATTTTTTAACAGCCGGGTTGGTTTGTTCTATCCACCTGTCATACATGGAATATCTTGGCTGATGAATAAGACAGGGTGTCCCAAGGCTTTTTAATATCGCCGCTGCCCGGGTAGTTTGCTCCGCATCATAGCTGGAAATACCGGCATACAATGCTTTTCCTGATCGTACAATCTGATCCAGCGCCATCATTGTTTCTTCCAGCGGCGTATTGGGATCAAACCGGTGCGAATAGAAAACATCTACATACTCAACACCCATTCGCTTTAAACTCTGGTCAAGACTGGATATTAAATATTTCCGGGAGCCCCATTCTCCATATGGGCCGGGCCACATATAGTAACCCGCCTTCGAAGAAATGATCAGCTCATCCCGGTATGCCTGCAGGTCTTGTTTAAATATCTTACCAAAATTTATTTCCGCTTCACCAGCCGGTGGTCCATAATTATTGGCCAGGTCAAAATGGGTGATGCCCCTGTCAAAAGCCCTGAAGATGATTTTTTGCATGTTGGCAAAATCATCCACATTGCCGAAGTTGTGCCACATACCTAATGAAATGGCAGGCAGTAATAACCCGCTTTTACCGCAGCGGTTATATTTCATACTATCGTAACGGGTAGATGAGGCTGTATACATTTTATTCTTGTTTTAAGTACAGCAATATTACATCATGCGGCTTTACTTCGCCCCGGAATGTGGATTTTGTTGTCCCGGAAATTTTCTTTTTCCAAACATCTTTTACCGTATAATTCCTTCCCGTAAAATCAATATGTGTTTTAGAAACAGTGTCATCAACGGGGTTCAGCTGCCAGTTGAATTGCACTTGTACCGGCTTTTGAGAACGGTTCAGAAAACAAACGGCCACATCATTTCCGGCCAATGGTTTGATCCAGGTATCCACGCTGTCTTTCTGCTGGTACAAATAGGCCTGTACTCCCCTCTTATCCTGGTTGATCGCAATAACATCCTTATCAGTTAAAATGGCAATTGTTTCTTTGGTCATATGCCGGAGATCATTGCCGGCAATTAAGGGAGAAGCAAGCATGGACCACATCGTGAAGTGTGCCCTGTCTTCATTCATACTCATACCATGCCCCACTTCCATCATATCAAAATCATTCCAGTGATCAGGTCCCGCATACTGGCGGATGTTTTTCCGCATATCAATGATATAAGTAACACCCCAGCTTTTCCAGGTGCCCCAGTCTTTGATACAATCAAAACAATTATAAATATCACCACTGATGCGCCACAACTGGCCAACCGGTTCTGCCCATTCCCAGGGATTGTTGGAACCCCATTCGCAAAGGCTGAAAATAATAGGTCGTTTAGTAACTGTTAATGCCTTACTCATGGTTGTATAAGCTTCTTTGGCATTAATGCCATCTGTATAACACCAGTCGTATTTGAGATAATCAATTTCCCATGCAGCATACTGGCGGGCATCCTGGTATTCATAACCCCTTGTGCCGGGATAGCCTGCACAAGTTTTGGTTCCGGCACAGTTGTATAAGCCGAATTTCAACCCTTTCGCATGCACATAGTCCACCACTTTTTTGATCCCATTCGGAAATTTTACAGGATCCGGGACTAAATTGCCTGTCACACTATCTCTTTGCATTGCCATCCAGCCATCATCGAGTACGATGTAGGTATACCCCGCATCCTTCATCCCGCTGCTCACCATGTCATCGGCTATTTCCATCACCAGTTTTTCATTTATATTAGTAGCAAAAGTATTCCAGCTGTTCCAGCCCATCGGTGGTGTTGGAGCAAGTCCCGGTATTTTTTGTGAATGCACTGCTGCTGAATACAAAAACACAAATAGTAATACTGTTCTTTTCATAATGATGGTTTTACCAATTCATAATATCCTTAATAGCGGTTGTTAATTCAGCTGCAATTTGTTTATGCTCTGCTTTTGATGGATGCGCATCACACCCCCCGATGAATTGTTTTTCAAAAACGTGGGTGTATATTTTATTATCTCCTGCCCCGGCCAGTTGCAACCTGACAGCGGTGATCGTTTGCCGGAGAAAGTTTCTCAATTTTTCATCCGCCATCGGGCTTGATAGCAGGACAAAAGTTGCCTTTGGATAGTACTGGCGGAGTTGCCGCATAAAAGAAATATAGTTTGCACAAAAGACAGCTGAATCCTGTACGCCGTCATTCTGCCCCAAACAAACCGTTATCACATCAGGTTGGTATTTTTTAAAATCCCACTGGATGGCATTGTTGCGCATACTTACCTTGTCAAATACAGTTGGCATGATGACATCCATATTACAGCAACTATGCATTAACCCAATACCCGATACTGAGGACAGGTGATATTGCGCATTTACATTTCTTGCAGTTAGTGCCCCATAACTAAGCCATGCATTATGCTGGTCATACCAGTTTCTTTTCCCACAGGGTATTTCACTATCATCATTCCCCATGCCACAGGTGATTGAATTACCGATAAACTCAATTTTCCGCTTCGGTTTTACCGGTGGTTTCACTAACTCCCTGCCACGAATACCTGCCAGTTCCAGATACCCGATATTGGCTTCGGTATTTTTGCAAATGATTACTGAATGTACATCCCCGCCGGAAATATACGAGGAGAGAGAGATGGTATCAGATTTACTTTTCATTTGCAAACGATACTCCTTACCATCAACAATTAGCTCAATATAATTATGGCTGTTTCCCCAAAGGACTTCATCGTTCAGTATCACTTCACAATTATCTCCTTTAAAACTGAAGGTAATATATACACCCGGCTGCCAGAAGCGGGGTAACAACGGATCAGAAAAATCAATACGTCCCGTGTATTGGATGAACGGGTGATCCGGAGAATAAAAATTCAGTTTTTTATCCAGCCTTGCCTGTAAACTTGTTACAGTCGCAAGGAACAGGAATGAAATCAATAATGGTCGTTTCATAACTTACTGGTATAAAAATTTAGCCTTCTTATCGCCGATCATAATTTCAAATTCACCAGGTTCGGTCACTGTTTTCAGCTTATCATTTACAAATGCGAGGTCATCTTTAGTGATGTTGAAAGAGACCGTCTTTGCCTCTCCCGGTTGCAGGCTGATCTTATCAAATGCTCTCAGTCTTCTCATGCTGGGTGTTATGCTTGCAAACAAATCCCTGGTATAAAGTTCCACTGTATGTTTTCCTGCCCGGCTGCCTGTATTCTTAACTGTAATTGAAACAGACAATTTCTCATTTCCGCTGATCGTGTTCCTGCTTAAAGTAATATCGCCATATTCAAACGTGGTATAGCTAAGGCCATGGCCAAATGCAAAAAGCGGATCATACCCGGTGCCCACATTATCATTGAATACCTCTCTCACTTCTTCAGTGGGCTTACGGTCATACATTACAATTTCGCCCATGCTTTTATGATAAGTGAAAGGCAATCTTCCACCAGGATTATAATCACCAAACAATACATCGGCAACAGCCTCTGCTGTTTTCTTCCCGCTCCAGTAGGTCATTAAAATCCCTTTTACAGAAGGTTCGATATTGGTAATAAACCTTGGGCGACCTTCTGTCAATACCAGGATAACAGGTTTGCCGGTTAAAGCGGCAGCTATCACCAGGTCTTCCTGTTCTTTGGGCAAAGCCAGTTCACGGGTATTGCCGGGGCTTTCTGCGTAGGCATTCTCTCCAATACAAAGAACAATAGCATCTGCTTTTGCAGCAGCGGTAGTTATTGCTGCTGCATCATAGTTCATGAGATTATCAAATCCCTTACCGGTTGTAGTAATTACATTGGATGTACCGATTTTATCAGCGATAGCCTGGTAAATAGTTTTGCTATCAGCAGGATACCACCTGTCATCATTACCCTGCCAGGTATAACTCCAGCATCCGTTTAATGCACTGATGCTTTGTGCAGAAGGACCCGCTACCAATACTTTCTTATTCTTTGCGAGTGGTAATACATTATCCTGGTTCTTGAGCAAGGTCATCGCTTCCTGTGCTGCTGTTAAAGCATATTGCTGGTACTCCGGTTTCCCGAAATTAGCAAAGGCGGCAGGCTCCGGGTAAGGATTATCGAATAACCCGGTTCTGTACTTCATAACAAGGATGCGTTTCACTGCATCATCAACCCTGCCCATGGGCACTTCCCCTTTCTTTACAGCTTCTATTAACAGGTCATAAAAAGAATAATCAGCCGGCACCATACTCATATCAACACCTGCATTCACCGCCATAACAACTGCTTCCCTGGGAGTGGCTGCCACATTATGCCGATCATGCAACCGCTTAATGTCTTCCCAATCGGTTACGATCACGCCTTCAAAACCAAGTTCCTTCCGTAAAACATCTGTCAACAGGTATTTGCTGGCATGTACCGGTACACCATTGATCTCACCTGAGTTCACCATCACTGAAGCAGAGCCTGTCTTCACTGCTTCCCGAAACTGTGGCAGATAATACTCCCTTAGTTCAATTTCAGGAAGATAAATGGGTGTGCGGTCTTTTCCTGAACGTGATGCTGAGTAACCGAGATAATGTTTTAAGCTCGTTGCTACAGCAGTAGGATTCTGCAAGCCGTCTTCTTCGTAGGCTTTTACAGCAACTGCTCCCATTGTTTTAACTATATATACATCTTCGCCAAATGTTTCCGGGAAACGGCTCCATAAAGGCTGGCGGCCAATATCAAGTACGGGTGCAAAGTTCCACCGAACTCCTCCTGCTCTCAGTTCGTTAGCTGTTACTTTCGCAGCCTGTCTTACCAGTTCAGGATTTCTTGTGGCTGCCATGGCAATGTTCTGGGGAAACAAAGTTGAGTTAAGTGTATAGGTCTGACCATGTATCGCATCCAGCCCATAAATAACCGGAATCTTCAACCTTGTGTTTTTAACCTCGTCCTGTATTTGTGTAATGATAGTACGCCATGTTTCAACAGGTAATGCATGGGCTGTCGTATTTAACATGGAGCCCACTTTATAATCAACTACTGCTTTTTTTAAGGCTACCGGATCCAGACTACCATCTTCATTAGCCCACCCGCCTTTGGCAAATACAGCCATTGTCACCTGTGTCATCTGGCCCACTTTTTCCTCCAATGTCATTTTTTTAAGCAGGGTTGCTGCTTTTGCTTCCGGGGAGTTGTTGTTTTGCGCCATTGTACTTATTGAAATAAGTACTGCTAGCAGAGAGATCGTTATATGTTTCATATTCTGGTATTTTTATTGAATGATGACACTTGTTGACGGTAATCCACCTGCAGAAGCTGTTAACTTTATTTCTCCTGCACTATTTCCTGTTTGAATGATTACCTGGGTAAGTCCATTGAACAATTTCCGTTTCCATCCTTCCGCAGGAATACTGACCTGGATATTCCCGGGATTAGTATTAATAAAATCCCAGGGATATTTCTTGAGGAGTGGTGCTGCAACGATAGCAATAGCGTTCTTTCCTGGGTGAAGAATTTTGAGATCTAGTACGATGTCTTTATCACCAGTAAGGCTATCTGCAATCCTTACCCCGTTTATATACACTGATTGGGAACTACCAATATTCTTACTAAAAAAAGTGATCGTTGATGCAGAAGTCATGTCCGGCATAAAAAAATCTCCCCTGTACAACACCTGTTTTACCCTTTTACCAAACTGCTCATCCCGATCTTCCCGGAAGGCATCATTCCACTGCTTATCATCATAGCCCATGGCCATTGCACCTGCATAATCTTCACCTACCTCAACATATTTTTCTTTTCGCAACTGTATACCCGCTATTGAAATAACCTCAATAAACCGATCCTTTTCCAGTGATACAGGATTGCCATTGCCTACACCTATTATTTTAGCAGGACCAGCTACTGAAAAACTGATCTCGTTGTCAGCAACCGGCATGAAATATCCATTCTTATCTTTTGCAGAGATATTTACCACAACAGTATTTATTCCTTCTTTATTAGTGCTGCTTTTATAC